>CAWUUP010000190.1:0-10367 GCA_963925255.1 uncultured Luteolibacter sp. | reverse complement strand
GATGAAATCTGTGTTCGTTCCCTTACCCGATCCTGGAGCACCTCCCAATAGAATCAATTCTTTCGGAAAACGTAAATTCTCACGACCAATGCTCTCTTCCAGCTCTTTCCAAACACGATTAAAAATTAGCTGGGCATCTTTGATCTCAAGATCTGCCCGGGGCTCAGTTACTAAGTTTTTACTCACGGCCAGCAATTAAAGGGCAAGCGGTCGCATCCGTCCAGCTTCAGAAACATTTTATCTGCTGAGTTACTCTCTTATTTCAGTTTTTCAGCTTTTCAGTTTTCAGCTTTTACCCAGAGTGTGCTCATGCGGACCAAAGCCCTATCCCTTCTCCAAGAACTTACCGAGGCACATTCAATCTCAGGATTCGAAGACGAAGTGCGTGCCATTTTCATCGATGAACTCGAAGAAGTCGGGCCCCTAGCCACCGATAAATCCGGCTCAGTCATTTGCGTACACGCCAACGATGGCCCCCGCGTCATGATCGCCGGCCACATGGATGAGGTCGGTTTCATGGTCCAAAACATCACTTTGGATGGTTTTCTCCAGTTCATCACCATCGGTGGCTGGTGGAATCAGGTCATGCTCGGCCAACGCGTCCAAATCCTGAATCGCGATGGCGAAAAAATCATCGGCGTCATCGGAAGCAAGCCCGTCCATTTTCTCCCGGCTTCCCAACGCGACGCGACTGTCGCAGTCGAAGCAATGTATATCGACATCGGCGCCAGCTCCCGTCGCGAAGTCACCGATGAATATCGCATCCAACTCGGCGCTCCCATCGCCCCGCTCTCAGCCTTCACTCCCATGACAAATCCCAACCTGTTTATGGCAAAAGCGTTTGATAATCGTGTCGGCATGGCGGCAACGATCCAATCCGCCCAAATCCTCGCCGAAATAGATCACCCGAACGAACTCATTTTTGCAGGAACAGTCCAAGAAGAGGTAGGTCTGCGCGGAGCCAAAACTCTCGCCAATTTCAGTAAACCCGATGTCGCCATCGTCCTCGAAGGCCCACCTGCCGATGATACACCAGGTTTCAATCCATCAGAATCCCAAGGAAAACTCGGTTCCGGCGTGCAAATCCGTCTTTTTGATCCCAGCGCCATCGGCAACCCCCGCCTCGCAGAACTCGCGATCGAAACCGCAGAACTCGCCAACATCCCTTACCAAATCACTGTCCGCCGCAGCGGAGGCACCGATGCTGGCTCTTTCCACATCGCCAATAGCGGCGTCCCATCCATCGTGCTCGGCGTCCCCACCCGCTACATCCACTCTCATAATGCAATCATCGATATCAACGATTACCTCGCCATGCTGAGTCTCACGGTCGCTCTCGCAAATGATCTTGATCAATCCAAAGTCGACGCGCTCACTCGTTACCTATAATCTTAAACGTCCGTATTAATCGTTCGTCTAATACGTATTATTTAAGAAGTATTAAATATCTGTAAAACCTTACAAATCATGAGTATCCATTTATATTTATAGTTTATCTAGAATAGATAAAGATTCCGCCAACATGAAAACGGTATCGCCTACCTCATTCCCTGCCTCCGTATCATCCGTGAAGACGAATCGCAAGACGACTACCATTGGAGCACATCCCTCAAAGCCAAAATGCACAATTGCGAAACCAAATCGAGGACCGCGCCAGTCCAGTTCTCCCGATAGAGTCGGGACTCGCACCTCCCAATCTAGCCTCTATTATCCCTCACTCTTATCTCTCGCCAATTCACTCAGATGATTCTAAAACCCGTGTGACCTATCATGAGTAACGATTCCAAACTCCCTAAAATAATTCCATCTGGAAATCTGAAAATATCCAAGGACTTCATCGGGCTTGGCGAAAACGATCTCTGGGAGCTCGATAATCAACCCGCCAGCGAGCGAAAGCAGCAAATCGATGCCAAAAAAAGCTATGGCAAGATGGCAAATACCGAACTACCTAAGAATTCGGAAAACCAGCTCACTGATAAGTCACCAAACTTTTTCTCAAAACTCTCAAAACTCGAAAAAAACAGCTTATTCGCCATCACGTTCGCTTTAATCATCTTCTCAGCACTGACCATCATCCACTTTTCCAAAGAAATCCCATTTGAATCAGAGATCTCGAAAAAAGTCAGCCTACCCGTCAACGGCGATATCCTAAGCGTCACATCCGTGGAAACTTACTGGCGCTCGCCTGATAAACAAGGTGACAACGCCCATATCGTCCAACGCGGCGTCATACTCATCCCCGCCGTCAAAATCCAAGTCTCTGGAAACTCCGGAGCTATCCGCATCTTCTTTCGCGACAGCGATGGCCTACTCATTGGCGACAGCATCACACTCCCCATTTCAGGAAAAGAAACTGTCATGATCTCAGCCACCGATGGATTTGCCAACATGGGCATGCACGCTTCTTACCGCACCGGAGAAAACCGACCTTGGGTCATTCAAGCCCTCGAAGGACCTTCCGTTCACGCCCCTATCCAAAAATTCAAAACCCTTTTCAAAACAGAAATCTCCACCCACATCCGTTAGATTCTTGAAGACACAAGACGGCAAGACAGATGACACGAGACCAGAATAGCCCCATAACTTAATTTCCTAATCACCTATGACACCACTCCCACCCAAAGAAGGCTGGCACGTTCTTCACCTCTTCTATCACATCGATTACTCGCAATGGTCCCTGTTCAGCGATGATGAGCAACGCCAGTCCAAAGTTCGCTTCACCGAACTCATTCAGGAAATCCGTGCGACTCCGGATACTCAGCTTCTCACCTTCTCCATCGTCTCACCCAAGGCCGATCTCGGCTTCATGCTGCTAACCCCAGACCTCCACGTAGCCAACGCATTTGAGAAACAACTCTCCCTTGCTCTCGGACCAGAAATTCTAACCCCTGCCTATTCGTATTTCTCAATCACCGAGCCATCTGAATACACCACCACCCGTGAGCAATACATCGCGGAAACATTGATCGCTGAAAAAAATCTCACTGCAGACACCGAGGATTACGAGGCAGCGCTCAAAGAATTCGATGATCGCATGGCGCACTACCGCTCTTACCGTGTTTATCCGCAACTCCCCGATTGGCCGATCATTTGCTTCTACCCCATGACCAAGCGCCGCAGCGGAGAAGACAACTGGTATGCTCTCGACTACGAAGCACGCCGCACCCTCATGGCCGGCCACGCCCGCGTCGGACGCACCTACTCCGGACGCATCCTCCAACTCATCACCGGCTCCACCGGCCTCGACGAACACGAATGGGGCGTCACCCTCCTCGCCAAATCTACCTCCGACATTAAAGACATCGTCTACGAAATGCGCTTCGACGAAGTCTCCGCACGTTACTCAGAATTCGGCGATTTCTACATCTGCCTTCAGCTGCCTTTGAATGAATTGTTTAAGCGACTTTGTTTGTGAGATTTGAAGAGAAATATTCACTTCACTTGGGATTTAGCCGCATTCTTCATTCAAAAATCAAACCTCAACAACGCTTTGTGAGCACTAGCGAACTTTCTTTAAGACAAAGTCATAATCACTTATACGGCGCGTAGCGGAGTCAATCATCAATCGGAAATCAAATCGGAACTACCTAAACGCTCAATCAACGAAGAAATTGACGATTAATGATCTTTGATTTGTAAAAGTCCCCCGCCGCAGGCTTTGGACTGCTGCGCTCATGCGCCGTTCTCAAAATGGATGGATACTAACGAAAATGTCCGGAAGTCCCCCACCGCTCCGACTAGCACTAAGGGACGGACAATCTGGATCTACACACAACAAAGAAATTGATGATTGAGAATTTTTTGATTGTTGATTTGGATGAAATTTATCGCCAGCAGATCACTAAAACCCCTTCTTGTCAGAAGGCTTTGATCCGCTTAGCTTACTTACATCCAGAAAACGTCGATCCACCACATCGGCCATCACCTCTATTCATAGGTCTCATCTGTCCTATACGTCTTTTCAGAAAAACTGTCCCATGCGCGATCAGATCCTCGAACTCTTCCGCTCCAATCCGGAGCAATCCTATTCTAAAACTCAAATTGCCAAGACGCTTGCTATCCCCGGCGACCGCAAAGGCGAAATGACCGGAATCCTCATCGACCTCACCGAGGCGAAAGTAATTAACTGCGGCGCAAAAAATCTCTACGCCTTAGTCAGGCCACCCGAGATCAAATCCAAGCCAAAATCAGAAAAAGCCGCGCTTGAAAAATCAGCACCTACCAAGCCAGCACCTAAAGGCTCTCTGACCGGCTCGATCAAATTCCTCCCCAATGGCCACGCCTTCTTCTACCCCGTTATTGGCGATACCGAAAACGAAGCCTCAGGCATCGATTTCAAACTCTACTCACGCATTTTCATCCCGCGCGATAAAACCAAGACCTCACTCGATGGCGACAGCGTCCGCATCAAGACTTCAGCACCTTCCTCGAAACCTCGCCAACGCGGCCCTGTTCCTGACGATCAGGAAATGCGCGGCGAAGTGATCGAAGTCATCTCACGCCGCTCCGGACGCATCGTCGGAGTTTTCCGCAAGAAAGCCAATTTTTCATGGGTTGAGACCGATGACAAAGCCCTCGAAGGCCGCATCAACATCACCGGCGATACCACCGCAGAACCCGGACAAACTGTGGTCGTCGATCTCGAAAGCTGGGAAAATCCTAAGACCGATCCCATCGGCCGCGTCATCGAAGTCCTCGGTTGGCCCGGTGATGCCGGAGTCGATATCCTCTCAACCATCGCACGCTACGGCCTCCGCACTTCCTTCCCTGAGGATGTCCTTCAAGAAGCTCGTGCCGTTCCGGAAGAAATCCCCGCACAGGAAATCGCTCGACGTCGCGATCATCGTGACAAACTCGTCATCACCATCGACCCTGCGGATGCAAAAGACCATGACGATGCAATCTACATCGCCAAAACCAAAAGCGGTGGTTGGTTGTTAGAAGTGCACATCGCTGATGTATCCCATTACATCAAACCCGGCGCTCCTATGGACAAGGAAGCCGTCGAGCGCGGTAACTCCACTTACTTAGTGGATCGCGTTCTCCCCATGCTCCCTACCGAGCTTTCTAACGGAATTTGCTCGCTCAAACCAAACGTCGATCGCCTGACCAAATGCGCAATCATGGAAATATCCAAAGAAGGTCACATCATCAACACCAAGTTTGTAGATGCCGTGATTCACTCCCGCGCCAAGCTTTCCTACGAACAAGCTCAAGCCATCCTAGACGGTAAACCCGCCCCCGAAGGCTCCGACCCAACCCTTTCAGGTTCAGTCAAAGAAGCATGGAAAATGGCTTCGTTGCTGCGCAAAAATCGTTTCTTAAACGGCGCTCTCGATCTGGAGATGCCTGAAATCAAAATCAAACTCGATGAAAACGGCCGCGCTTGCGAGGCCCATCAGGTCGTCCACACCTCGTCCCACCAACTCATCGAGGAATGCATGCTCATTGCCAACCAAGCGGTTGCAAAAATCCTCCGCGAACGCTCCAAGCCATCGATCTTCCGCATTCACGAAGATCCCGATCCATCACGTTTGGAAGACTACGCAGAAACCGCCAAACAACACGGCTACAAGCCCGGTGACCTCACCAACCGCTCCCACATCCAAGCCCTGCTCGACTCAGCAAAAGGCACTGCCGAGGAACACACGATCAAACTTGGCCTACTGAAATCCCTCAAGCGCGCCGCCTACGCCGCAGATCCCATCGGACACTACGGCCTCGCGAAAACTGACTACACGCATTTCACCTCGCCCATCCGTCGTTATGCCGACCTCATCGTGCATCGCTCTTTGCAGCCGTTTCTCGATAACGCACCGAAGAACGCAGATCGCACCCCATCACAAGCCGACCTCCGCGATATCGCACGTCACATCTCCGATACCGAACGCACATCTGCCGAAGCGGAATCTGAGACCAAACAAATCAAACTTCTCGAATACCTCGAGCTCATCGCCTTCACTGATCAATCTAAAGACGATGGTGACGAAACAACTTTTGATGGTGTGATCACCGACGTCCGCGCCATGGGCTTGATGGTTGAAATCCCAGAGATGAGCGTCCGCGGCGTCGTCAAACGCGAAGACCTCCCACGCTCCACCAACTGGCGCTTCGAAGCCCACAACATGGCATGGACGTCCTTCGATGGTCGCCGACTCGCCCTCGGCATGAAACTTCCTCTGCGCATCGTTTCCATCGACAAAATCAAACGCTTCGTCGACTTCGCCGTAGCAGGCCCTCCAACTACCGAAGGCGTCAAAATGCCTATTAGATCCGCAGCACCATCCGGCTTCAAAGGAACAAAGAGCCACAACTCGAAAAAACCATCTCCAAAGCCCGCCTCCCACGCAGGTCCACAAAAGAACAGCCACCGTCCCTCAAAAGACTCAGGAGGCAAACGTAAGAAAAGAAGATAGCGCCGCTTACGGAGCTGTTCCTGGTTCTTTGTTATTAGTTCCTTGTTAGTACTTCGCGCTGTTTTTTCGAACCAACCCCGACCCATCAAAAAGAAGAACCACAAAGCCGAGTGAGCGCTGGCGAGCCTTCACTTTAAGACGAAGTCCTACCCGCTTGGACGGAGCGCAGCGAAGTCAAACCAAGAACCAAGAACCAAGAACCAAGAACCAAGAACTATTCCCACCCTCACTCATGACCGAACTTCTCTCACCTGCTGGAAACTGGGATTGCGCCCGCGCTGCTGTCGCCGCTGGCGCCAATGCCATTTACTTCGGTCTCCCAAAATTCAACGCACGCCTCCGCGCTGATAACTTTTCCGAAGCCGATCTACCAGAGCTCATGGCTTATCTTCACAAACATGGGGTCAAAGGCTTCATCGCGATGAATACTTTGATCTTCACCAGTGAGATCGAGGCGGCTGAAAGACAACTTCGTTTAGTCGGCGAGGCAGGAGTCGATGCACTCATCATTCAAGATCTCGGACTCGCAAAAATGGCGCGTGAAATCATCCCTCACGTCGAGCTCCACGCCTCCACCCAAATGACCATCACCTCCCCTGAGGGACTGGCCTTTCTCGAAACTCTCTTCCCCATGGAGCGCGCCGTCCTCTCCCGCGAACTCTCCATCAGCGAAATCCAAAAGTTTAATTCTTCACTGCTCACCGACCACTTGTCACTTTCTACTCCCCTAGAAGTCTTCGTCCACGGCGCGCTCTGCGTCGCTTACTCCGGCCAATGCCTCACTTCTGAATCTCTCGGCCAACGCTCGGCCAACCGCGGTGAATGCGCCCAAGCTTGTCGCATGCCCTACGAAATCATCGTCGATGGTGAAGTTCAAGACCTCGGAGAACATCGTTACCTGCTCTCTCCTCAAGACCTCGCAGCCGTCGATCTCATCCCTGATCTGATCAAAGCAGGAGTGGTCAGCTTCAAAATCGAAGGCCGACTCAAAACCCCTGAATACGTCGCCGCAGTGACGCGCGTTTATAGAAAAGCCATTGATGCACACGTGGCTGGGGCTTATAGCCCCAGCCAGTCGTCGGAAATTTCAGTCCCGACAACCAAAGAAGACCGCTACGAACTAGAAATGACCTTTTCCCGAGGCCTAACAACCGGTTGGCTAGCGGGCACCAATCACCCTTACCTCACCCACGGAAAATTCGGAAAAAAACGCGGCCCCTTCCTCGGCACGATCATTGAAGCACAGAATGGTTGGATCCGTTTAGACACTCCACCGTCCGCTCAAAATCCACCACTCAAAGCAGGAGACGGAATCGTCTTCGATGCCGGAGAAAACCGCGATCTCGAACAAGGTGCATCCATCTGGAAAATCGAAAACGACCGCATCATCTTCCATCGTACATTCTCAGGCATCAACTTCGACCGCATCCGCCCTGGCGTCACCCTCTACAAAACCTCAGATCCCGCCCTGGAGTCTTCAATCCGTAAGTTCTGGCAAAACGCCAAACCCAAACAGCACAAAACCCCGATCCACCTCATCGTCTCTGGAAAAGCCGGAGAACCCCTTGTAGCTGGAGCATTCTGCTCCAATCCGTCTGAGAGACATACTGTCCCTCTCTCCACCGCTTCTTCAAGCATCCACCTAACAGAAGCAGCTAACAAACCCATCACCGCCGAAGTCCTCACCGCTCAACTCTCTCGTCTCGGCGATACTCCTTACGAACTCGCCTCGCTAGAAAATCAAATTGAAGGCGACTGCCACCTCCCCATCTCTGCACTGAATCAACTCCGCCGTGATCTGGTAGAATCTATGTCGGTACAAAGTAGCGGCGATCTTCGGTCTCCGTCTTCCAATGCATCTTACCACACCCTCTTTCCCCCCATCTCTAATCTCCCTAAATCCAATTCCCCTTCTCTTTCAGTCCTCACCCGCACACTCGAACAACTCGAAGCCGCGATCTCCTGCACCCCGTCACAAATCTACTGTGACTTCGAAGACCCACGTCGCTACAAAGATGCCGTCGATCTATTCCGCAACTCCAACATCGATTCCAAACTCATCCTCGCCACCCCACGCATCATCAAAAGCGGCGAAATTGGTTACCTCAAAATGATCGATCGCGCAGGAGCTGACGGCCTACTACTTCGTAACCTCGCCGCCCTGCATCATTTCAAAGATCGTGATAACATCATCAAGATCGGCGATTTCTCCCTCAACGCCGCCAATCCCCTTACCGCGAAACTCCTTAAGGAAAACGCGCGACTCGATCGACTCACCATTTCTTATGATCTCAACATCTCTCAAGTTTTAGATCTGTTAGAAAAAACTCCAGCCGACTGGCTGGAACTCACCCTTCACCAACACATGCCGATGTTTCATATGGAGCATTGCGTTTTCTGCACGTTCCTCAGCACAGGAACCACCTATAAAGATTGCGGACGCCCCTGCGAAAAACACGTCGTTCACCTAAAAGATCGCGTCGGTCAACTTCACCGCCTTCAAGCCGATGTCGGCTGCCGCAACACCCTCTTCAACGGCCGCGCCCAAACCGGTGCTCGCTTCTTCCAACGGCTCCTCACCTCAGGCCTACGCAACTTCCGCATCGAATTACTCGATGAAACTCAAGACGCGGCAATATCCACCATCCGAGCTTACCAAGGTCTCCTAAGAGAAACCATCACACCCGAACAACTCCTCACCAAAATCCCAGCCACCGAAAAACTCGGCGTCACAGAAGGAACACTGGTCTGAAATCTATTGGACCGCGTGACTCCAGTCTCGCTCCTTCATCATTGACACCGCTTCGCTTCGCGCGGCTGCCTCGGCGATGCAGCCCTACCAATTTCCAATCTCAAATCTCCGCAATCCTCTGCGCCTCTAGGGTGAAAAATTATTCAATCCCCCTTCTTCAAAAACCTGACCCGCGCCTTCACAGGAAAATGATCCGATAAATACGGCTCGCCACTTTTCACAACTTTCGCTTCCAACACTTTTGCCTGCTTGGAAACGAAAATATGATCCACTTTCCATTGCCGGCTCTTATCGCTCATCCAAAAGTGTAAAGTTCCTCGTTCTTTATCTTTTGGATGCAGTTGATTAAACGTTTCTAACAATCCCGGAAATGCTTTTACCCCTCCGCTAGATGGAAGCCCATCCGCTAAATAGCGAACCGCTGGATTCCAGTCACCGGCATTGAAATCCCCCATCCATACCACGGATTCAGAATCACAATTCATTTCTGCAAGTTTACGCATCATCAACTGCACGCCTTTTTCACGCGATGGTTGATTGATATGATCCAAATGTATATTCACGACCCATAACGGTTGCCCACTGGATAGATCTAACAAACGCACCCAAGTCGCCATCCGCGGAAACGAATTTCCCCAACTTTTAGATCCTGGTATTTGTGGCGTTTCAGAAAGCCAAATCGTCCCTCGATGCTTCGTATCAGGTTCGAACCGATCCTTACGATAAAAGATCCCTGTGTATTCACCTTTTTTCACACCATCATCTCGACCCACACCCTCGAAGCCATATTCCGGCATAGACGCCCATAGATCTGCTACTTGGCCATGTAGTCCTTCTTGAACTCCTAAAATCTCAACTTTCTCCCTCTGCAACATCCCCACAATCCCAACCACGCGATTCTTCCATGCCCGCTTCCCATTTTCCTCCTTATTCTCATAACGCAAATTAAGCGTCATCAAGCCAACCTCCATGGATCCATCCAGACTCACCGCAACTGCTTTTGGGACTTCTTTGTGCTTTTGCTCACATCCAAGCACCAAGCAAAACAGGCAGGCTGAAATCGCGATGCGAATTCTGATCATTGTGAACTTATCACTTATGAAATGAATCATCGAGCCAACTGACGAATAAAGAATCACTGCGAGATCATCCAATCCATAATGCCGCAATTCAACGGAAAAAGATGATTTCTTGCTAGC
>CAWUUP010000189.1:0-2800 GCA_963925255.1 uncultured Luteolibacter sp. | reverse complement strand
CTTGGGGCCGCTTCTGGGGTTGGGATCCTAAAGAAAACGGAGCGCTTATGATTGTCCTCTGGACTCTTGCAATTCTCCACGCCCGTGTCGGTGGTATCATTAAAGATTGGGGGCTTCATCTCTCTGCTATGTTCACCGCCTGCGTCGTGGCTTTTTCTTGGTGGCACGTCAACTTTCTTGGAGTGGGACTGCATAACTATGGTTTCACCGCAGGTAAGGGCACTATCTGGATTTTCTATATCGTCATGCTTGTCTTCATGCTGTTTGGTTTCATGTGCATGCTAATGGAGAAACGCTCCCTAGAAAATAAGGTGCCGAAGGATTCGGTCTAGCCAACAGAAGGCGGGAAGTTGGCTATATTCGAATTATTATCTCAAATGAAGTTCATCCAATTACTCTCTGCGATTTTTTTATTACTTACGATTCAGTCGCAAGCTCAGTCGACAAGTAAGCCAAACGTTATTTTCATTTTTTCAGACGATCAAAGTTACGAGACGATACGTGCTTCGGGTTATACAGACATCGATACGCCTAATCTTGATCGTCTCACAGCAAGCGGTACGACGTTCACTCATGCATACAACATGGGTTCATGGAATGGAGCGATTTGCGTCGCGAGCCGGACGATGCTGTTTACGGGGCGCAGCGTTTGGCACGCGAAGGCTTTAGAGAAAAGACTTAATGAGGAGCGCGATGCAGGGCGCGTCTGGCCAAAGCGCATGGCAGCTCAGGGTTATGAAACTTACATGACTGGCAAATGGCACGTCAGCACGGATGCTGCCAAATGTTTCGATCATACGGTCGATATTCGCGCTGGTATGCCTTCGGATGATAAAAAAAAGGGTTATAACCGTCCACTGACCGGAAAACCAGATCCATGGAACCCAAGCGATCCAAGTTTTGGTGGTTATTGGAAAGGTGGCAAACACTGGAGCGAGGTAGTTGCGGATCATGGTATTGCCTTCATTGATCAGGCAGCAAAGTCAGAGAACCCCTTTTTCATGTATCTTGCCTTTAATGCGCCGCACGACCCTCGTCAGTCACCGAAGGAATATGTCGATCGCTATCCTCTCGACCGAATCAAGGTTCCTGAAAATTTTATTCCTGAGTATCCGCAAAAAGACGCCATCGGCTGTAGTGAAAAACTACGAGACGAAGCCCTCGCTCCATTTCCGCGTGATGAGAATGCAGTCAAAGTGCATCGCCAAGAATACTACGCGATCATTACTCACTTAGATACCCAAGTTGGGAGGATTCTTGATGCGCTAGAAAAATCCGATAAGGCTGACAATACATGGGTCATTTTTACTTCTGATCATGGACGTGCCTGTGGACATCACGGACTCATGGGTAAACAGAACATGTATGATGACAGCATACGCGTGCCATTCATCGTGCGTGGTCCAGGCGTGAAAGCTGGGGCGAAGATTGACGCTCCGATCTATCTTCAGAGCGCGATGGCAACTGCACTCGATCTTGCTGGATCGGATATCAAAGGACTCGATTTTCAAAGCCTGCGTCCGCTGCTCGCGGGTGAGGGGAAAGGTCTTGATGCTGTTTACACGGTTTACATGAACATGCAGCGTGCTGTTACGTATGATGGCTGGAAATTAATTCTCTATCCAAATGCGAAAGTAGCCAAACTTTTTCACCTTACGGATGATCCCCAAGAGATGAAAGATCTCTCCGCTGATCCTACTATGGAAGATCGTAAAAAGGCACTCTTCGCTAAGCTGCGCGACCTGCAGGCGGATTTCAGTGATAAGCTGGATTTAGAAACGTTGTTTCCTGAGCTGAAGTAAATATGACATCGGCAAAATCCCAGTTTGACGATCTTAGTTGGGATCGAAGAAATTAGCCTGGGGTTGAAGATCGCCGCTACTTCAAGTTCTCTAACACCCAATGGTATTCCGCGGCGATTTGTTCTTCGACTGGGCGTTGCAATGCATTTGGTAGAACTCCCCACGTATAGGTCTCGATTTCGAAATGCTGGCAGGCGTTAGGATGTTTCAAACACCAATGAAGGGTTTCCTCCACGTGAGCATGGGTTGAACCCAGAGGTTCAGTTGCTTTGGCATCGAGGGGGATGTGGAAATGCACACGTGCCTCACAGAAATCTTTGGGTTGTAGGATTCCGGAATCTACGGCTTCGAAGAATACCGGGAGATCTTTAAAACGCTCGAGTGAGCCATCGGTTCGACGCGCGATCACTTGATGGAAATAGGTCGGCTCGTTGAACTTACGGATGGCCTCAAGCGCCGCAGTATCGCCTGGATTCAGGCGCAGGGCGTTGGAGAGATGGATTTTCGATAGGCGGATGTTCGCATCGATCGCGATGGCATCGAGGGATTGCTTCGCGTCATCGAACTCAATCGCAAAGTGGCAGCAGTCGTAGTTCAGGCCGATGCGTTGTTGGATGAGGGTGGGGCTGGCGGCATCGCGATGGAGTCGCTCGAAAAACGCTAGGGTTTCCGCGGTGTTTTCAAAATGACCAAGCGGTTCTGGTTCGAGGCCGAGGTGAAGGTCGATTTGATGCTTCTGAGAGAGATCCTCGATGAAATAAGCCATTTCGATGAGGTTTTTGCGGATGAGGGATTCATCGGCATGAAAGGTCTTGTGGGAGCCTGGAAGGGTGGAAATCGACCCTCCAGAGCTTTTAGGAGCGATCTGGGCGATGATTTGGAAGAGATTCTGGGTGTATTTGACCCGTTCCAAGCTCATCCAATCGGGCTGGAAGACCTTTTCCTTCACGTAAGTGCCGTGGAAGGCGCCGTAGGGGAAGCCGTTGATGGTGAAAACC
>CAWUUP010000188.1:0-14500 GCA_963925255.1 uncultured Luteolibacter sp. | reverse complement strand
ATGCCGTGTAGGGCATCTAACACAAATCTATAACCGGATTCTTTGAAAATGATCACATCGAGCTTAGAGTCGAGATTGCTTGCGTTTCTGAATAATTTGAACTGTCCGCCGTAGAGGGCTCCATTACCGCATAGCACCGCCACACCTTGTTCGTGGCGTCCATCACTACTCACGATATCCATCATTGGCGGCTTTTCACCCAGCACTTTAACGGCAGCCAAAAGATAAGCCAACGGACCCAACAACTTTTTGGTCTCCCACTTGGTTTCCTCGATCACCATCGCATCAAATCCCACCCCAGCCATCTGCACGAAGGGCGAGTCATTTGCAGAAAATAGATCGATCTCGCGGATCAATCCCCTGTCGATCACTTCCAGAGCTTTATCCAAACTATTCGAGGGAATACCGAGCTCACGAGCAAACACATTCATCGTTCCTGCCGGTATCACACCGATGGCTGTTGAACTTCCAGCAAGCCCCGAAACCACCGCGTTCAATGTACCATCGCCGCCAGCAGCAATCACCACCGGCTCACCATCATCCGCAAATTTCTTCGCGAGATCGGTCGCTTCGACTCCATTGTTTGTTGCATACAACGCGAACCGATTCGCATGTTTCATCAAAAACTGCCGCGTCCGCGCGCCCTTTTGACTACGGGCACTAGGATTAAAGATTAGCGGATAACGCCGTGGCAGAGACATGCAGGGATTGTTCGCCTATCTACCCCGAATCGGCAACCCGATTTCCTCTAAAGCCGCTAAAACTTGTTCAACCGGCAGCCCCATCACGTTGTCATATGATCCCTCGATACGATCAATGATCATTTCTCCTCGATCCTGAATTCCATATGCGCCGGCTTTATCAAGCGGCTGAGTTTGATTCAAATAAGCAAAAAGCGTTTCGTCATCAAGTTCGCGGAAAAAAACATCCGTCACACAATGTAAAGTGGTCACCTTCTCTCCCGGCCCTGCGATGCAAACCCCGGTGCAGACCTGATTCGTTTTTCCCGATAAACGACGCAGCATACGTTCTGCCTCCGCCATGTCTTTGGGTTTTCCTAAGGGTTCTCCGTTCAAGAACACCAAAGTATCCGCACCGATCACCACCGCATCCGGATGATCAACTGAAACAGCGTTTACTTTGAGTCGTGCGTTTTCCTCGCAGAGCCCAGCCATGCCCATGCTCGAATCATGAATCTCCTCCGCAGGAGAAAGAATAACCTCAAATTCAACACCCGCCGCCGCAAGCAACTCGCTGCGCCTTGGTGAACCAGAAGCTAAGATCAATTTCATGATGAAAATTCTATCAACCCCGAAACGCATTCGCCGGAAGACCTTTCACACCCAGTCCACGAATTCTCAAAAGCCGTCCCGCATATTCTTCCACTTCGGTTTTATGAATTCCCGTCGTCACATACAGATCGGTTAGATTAGGCCCACCGAATGCACAGGCGGTCGTTTCCAAACACGGAAGATCAATTTTTCGTAACTCCTCACCCGTGTGCGGATCGAAACACGTCACGCAAGCACCATGGCAAAACGCAATACAGAGATTACCGTCCGCATCAATCGCCATTCCATCCGGCGAGGATTCGTAGGCTTGAGTCGAAACCACGGATTGTGGGTTTTCTAAATCACCATCGCAATAATCGAACGCCAAAACCTCTTTACGGGGAGTGTCGATGTAATAAACCGTTTTCCCATCCTGCGACCAAACGATCCCGTTGGAATTGGTCACCGGACCAAATGCCTCATGCAAACTCAAATCTGGATCGAGCCGATACAAACACGCATCCCCTGTCTTTTTCACCAAGCTGATCGTCCCTGCAAAAAAACTTCCATCCGGAGAGCATTTACCATCGTTGAAACGGTTGCCTGCTTTATCAGGCTCTGGGTCATCGATTAGAGCCAGTTCACCCGTTTTTGTATCTAAAAATAGAAAGCCATCATCACCCGCGATCACCAGCCCACCCTTACTTCTCGGTACCACCGTCCCAACCCGACGTCCTACTTCCCAGCTTTGTTCCGTTCCCGTCTCAGGTTGGTAGCGTAGAACCTTCTTCCCTTCGATATCGACATAATACAAAGCGCCCTCCCACCAAATCGGGCCTTCACCCCATTTCGAAACCACACTCCCAACCACTTCAATGCTGATCATGCGGCACACTCTTGCCAAAAGTTCCGTTATGACAACTGAAAAGCTCAGGAAGAAAAGAATTTGAGGGCATGATATAATCAAAAAATTAACCGTGAGTTAATTCTATTCGCGTCCATTCGCGGTTCTTTTCCTAACTTATTAATCTCAAGCAAGCGAGGGAACGCATACAGCGATGTCGCTCTCTGCTGTGTAATCAACGCCTTCCAAGCCGAAGCCAAACAAGCGAAGGAAACTCGATTGATAACCATCGAAGTCGGCGAGTTCGGAAAGGTTTTCTGTATTCACCTCAACCCAGCGTTTGCCTACAATCTCTTGGATTTCAGGAAGCATTTCCCAGTCATCCACACGGATACGTCCCGCTTCATCAGGTTGCGGATGTCCGTTATAGAGACGATCACGCAACAAGCGATCCATCTGTTCGATGGTATCCTCGTGGTTACCTGCAGCTTTCATCTCTTTGTAGAGAAGTGAGATGTAAAGCGGCACAACAGGAATTGCCGAGCTCGCTTGGGTCACCAACGCTTTGTTCACCGAGACCCATGCTTTTCCAGAAATCTTCGCGAGCTTTGCATCTAAGGAACGCTGAACGAACTCAAGGTCTTCTTTCGCTTTTCCGATGGTGCCGTTTTTGTAAATCGGCCAAGTAACTTCAGGCCCAATGTAAGAATAGGAAACCGTCTGAACTCCTTCGGAAAGAACTCCCGCTGCCATCAGCGCATCCATCCACATTTCCCAATCTTCACCGCCCATGACTTTTACGGTCTGCTCGATATCGTCGCCTTCTGCTGGTTCAATCGTCACTTCGTCCACTGAACCCGTTCCGGTATTCAACGTCTTATTAGTGTAAACTTCCCCAATCGGCTTCAAAACGGATTTGTAAACCTCACCCGATTTCGGATCGGTGCGACGCGGCGATGCCAAACTGTAGATCACCAAATCTACCTGTCCGAGATCTTCTTTGACCGCTTGAATCACCTCTTGCTTCACCTCATCAGAAAAAGCATCGCCATTGAACGATCTAGCATACAAGCCGGCCTCTTTCGCCTGACGCTCAAATGCCACGGTGTTATACCAGCCAGCAGTCGCGCATTTATCCTCGGTGCCAGGTCTTTCAAAAAACACCCCGACCGTCGCAGCATTTCCGCCAAAGGCAGCAGCGATACGCGAGGACAAGCCATAACCCGTTGATGAACCAATCACTAAAACTTTCTTCGGGCCATTTTCAATCAGCCCTCTTTTTTTCACGACCGCGATCTGCTCTTTAACGTGTTTTGCACATCCTTCTGGATGCGCCGTGGTGCAAATAAAGCCGCGAATTTTCGGTGAAACGATCATAGACCCGCCAAATTAGCCATCCCACCAGATCACGCAATACCAAATCCAAGTTTTCCGAAATCCTGCGCGAGGCCGCCGCTGGAGAAATTTTCGTGATCACACGGAATGGTCAGCGCATGGCTGAGTTACGGCCCTGCCCACCTATAACCCAGCAGCGAAAACGTGGAATGATGAAGAAGGCATTCGGACCAGTTCCAACGGACTTCAATGATCCACTGAACGACTTTGCCGAATACCAATGAGGCTACTACTCGATACTTGCACTTTGCTTTGGTTCCTGCGCGATGATGCTGAACTCTCTGAAACCGCAGCCTTGGCCATTGAGGATCCAGCCAATGAAGTCTTCGTCAGTGCGGTTAGTATCTGGGAAATCGCGATCAAAGCTGGCCTTGGGAAAATTAAAGCGCCGGATCTGTTAGAATCTGGCCTAGAACAAAAACTAGAGAACAGCGGTTTCACTCTGCTAAACGTGAATTATCGCCATGCAGCCGGAGTCTTCTCACTACCACCCGTCCATGCCGATGCTTTCGATCGCTTACTCATCAGCCAATGCCACGCAGAAAAACTCACTCTTATCACCAATGACTCGCATTGGTCAGCACCAGAATATGCCCTAAAGGTGTTGTGGTAACTAGACTCTTCACTCTTCAACAGATCAAACCGCCAACCCCGCAACCATCTGGTGGAAAGCTGCTGAAACCTTGCTTTTCGCAGGATCCGTCAACGCAATTGGCACTCCATCATCCCCACCACGGCCAGTTGGAATATCGATGGGAATCTGTGCGAGCAAAGGAACATTCATATCTTTTGCTTCACGCAAACCACCTTCTTCCCCGAAGAGGTAATAGCGCTTGCCGTCATCACCCTCGAACCAAGCCATATTTTCAATCAAGCCGAGAATCGGAATATTGACCTTCGCGAACATCGCCACAGCCTTACGTGCGTCGATCAATGCAACTTCTTGAGGAGTCGTGACAATCACCGCGCCATCCACGGAAACGGTTTGAACAATCGTGAGTTGGATATCCCCCGTTCCCGGTGGCAGATCCAAAACCAATACATCCAACTCACCCCACGCGACCTGTCGCAAAAATTGCTGCGTGTAACGCGTCGCCATCGGCCCGCGGACGATGACTGGAGATTTATCCTCTAACAAAAATCCCATCGACATAAGCTTCAAGCCGTGTGCCTCGATGGGAATGATCTCATCTTGCTCGTTCGCGTTCGGGCGTTCGGTAGTTCCGAACATTTGTGCAATCGATGGGCCATAGAGATCACAATCGCAGAGCCCGACTTTTAAACCGCGCTTGGAAAGCGCAATTGCGATATTTGCCGAGACCGTGGATTTGCCAACTCCGCCTTTGCCCGAAGCAATCGCGATGATCCGCTTCACTCCCGGAATAGAACTTTTACCCACCGCACCTGATGCCGCCTCCGGTGCGTCTTTGACATCGACATCCACTTTCACCGTGCCGTTCCCAACAACCCCACCTAAAACCGCATGCACATCTTTGAAAATCTGCTCCGGTATTTTCGCATCACGAGTCGCGACCTCGATCTTTACCGTCACATCCGCGCCATCCACTTCAACCGCCTTCACCAAGCCAAAGGACAATATATCCCGAGAAAACCCCGGATATTTCACCTGCTTCAAAACCTCTTTAATCTGCTCAACATTCATCATAGTGCGCGCTCACTCTCATCGATTTTCCCCCGAGCGCAACCCCCAAACCATTTACTTAATAGGTCCTATAATTTCTTTATGACCTATACATCCACTAACTCTTCCTTGGCGTTTCGAAAATCGAAGCTAAAACTTCCCGCGACTTGATCACGCCCACAACCATCCTCCTATCGGTCCTGCCTGTCTATTTGCTGATTATCGGTGGCGCTTTTCTACGGAAGATAGGAATCCTCAAACAGAAGTATGATACCAAGATCATGCAGGTCATTTTCTGGGTCATGACACCCTGCTTCATCCTAGATCGGATGCTCGGCGCTGTCATCCTACGTGACTACTCCACTCTCGTCATGGGCATCAGCCTAGGTTTTTTTCTCATCCTAGTTGGAATCGCAATCGGTTATCTCGTTGGAAAAGTCATCGGGCTAGAACCCGGTCATGGCAGGCGCACGTTTGCCCTAGCCTCTGGCTGTCAGAACTACGGCTACACCGCCGTCCCCGTCGCGCAAATTCTCTGGGGAACTTCAACGGTCGCTGTGCTTTTCGTTCACAACATCGGCGTCGAAATCGCGATCTGGTCATTTGGCGTCATGCTCTTGAGTGGCGAGAGCAAATTCAATTGGAAACGTATGGTCAACGGCCCAATCATTGCCGTTGTCATTGGCTTATCACTCGTCCTATTGCACCTCGATGACAAGATCACCGGTCCGCCTCGCCATTTAATTTACCTAGTAGGAATTGGCGCGTTTCCCATCGCTCTCGTTATGACTGGCGCATCCATGCTGGATCTAGTCGGGAAGGAAAAACCATCATGGAAAATCATTTCTGGTTCCATCCTAGTGCGCATGATTCTTGCTCCTATTGTTTTCATTCTCTGCGCAAAATTCATCCCCATGTCAGCAGAGCTTAAAGCAGTGCTACTCATCCAAAGCGCCATGCCCGCCGCGATGGTTCCCATCCTGCTTGCAAAAATCTACGGTGGACGCCCCGCGGTCGCGGTCCAAGTTATCATCGCCACCACAATTGTATCCATCTTCTCCCTGCCATACATCATCACCTACGGCATGCGTTTTCTAGACCTCACACCCATTAAACCATGAAAGCTTTTGGCGCACTCAATGCTTCGATCGATTCCATTATCGAATTCGAAACTCCCATCCCAGATCCTGCGGCAGATGAAATTCTTGTTCGGGTTCGCGCGATTGCGCTCAATCCGGTCGATACCAAAGTTAGGAAATCTCTTGGCACAGAAAACTTAACAACACCACGCATCCTCGGATTTGACGCAGCGGGAGTGGTCGAGGCCGTCGGTGCAGATGTGAAATCATTCTCGATTGGCGATGAGGTATTCTACTCCGGTGATGTCACACGTGCTGGATCAAACGCAGAATTTCAAACCGTGCAAGCCGCGCTCGTTGCCAAGAAACCCCAGAGCTTTTCTTTCACCGAAGCCGCCGCACTCCCTCTCGTTGCACTGACCGCATGGGAGTTGCTTTTTGAACGCATGACCGATGGTATCATCAAAATCGGTACCGAAATTCTCATCATCAACGGCGCAGGCGGAGTCGGTTCAGCTCTCATCCCACTCGCGAAATCCGCCGGCCTAACCGTTGTCGCCACCGCATCACGAGATGCAACCCTAACATGGTGCCAACAACTCGGTGCAGATCACATTATCAATCACCGCGAGCCGCTTAAACCACAAATAGAAGCCCTCGGTTTTAAGCATTTTCCCCTGATCGCGAATCTCCACGATACTGAGTCATACTGGGCCCAGACTTCCGATCTCATCGCTCCACATGGAGCAATCGGTCTGATCGTTGAAACCCAGAATCCCATCGATATCGGAAATCCTCTTCGACTTAAATCCCCACGCATCGTCTGGGAATACATGCCAACCCGCTCCCGTTTCCAAACCCCTGACATGCACCGCCAAGGCGAAATCCTCCAAGAAATCGCCACCCGCTGTGATGCGAGAACATTTCCTAAACTCACCCTCGCACCCGCACAAGCTCTGACCGCCACATCCCTCAAAGCAGCTCACCACCAGCTTGAATCCGCGACTAACATCGGTAAAATTTGCTTAGAAATTTAATCTTCATTCTTCAATCTTCTCCTTTCACTATTCATTCAATGTCCGAAGACAACTCATACGTATCTCTACAGCCCGCTCTAGACGGTCAGCTCTCTCCTTCTGAGCGCACTGCTCTTTACCTTCGCTACATGGAGCGTGAGCAAAAGAAAATCCTCAACCTTCATCGTGAAGGCGTAGGTGGTTTGATGATTTGCGAGGCTCGCTCCAAACTCATTGATACCATTCTTGCCACCATTCTCAAAGCCACCGTCGATTCACAAGCGACAGAACCCGCACCTCTCGCCCTCGTCGCCATCGGCGGATACGGCCGAGGAACTCTCAACCCGGGATCGGATATCGATCTTCTTTTCCTGCTTCCTCGCTCTTCTCATAAACTTCCGAAAAACGTCCAAGAAATCGTTCAACAAATTCTCTATCCGCTCTGGGATATAGGATTCAAAATCGGACATTCTTGCCGATCCATCGCCGAGTGCATCGAAGAAGCTCGTGCCGATCCTCAAAATTTTACTGCTCTTTTGGAAACTCGCCTGATCGCTGGGAATACTGAACTTTATCAACAGTTCATCGAGAGATACGAAAAAAATTGTATTAAAAAAGGTCAAACCGCGTTCTTCGAAAAACGCAGCCAGGACCTTCGTTCCCGCCACAAGAAAAGTTCTTACACGGTCTTCCTGCAAGAACCCAACGTCAAAGAATCCTGTGGAGGACTTCGTGATTATCAAAACATTCTGTGGATTGCCCGAATCAAAACCGGCAGCGATAGTTTACGTAAACTTGCCGAGGATCGCATCATCACCGCGAACACCCTCCGCGAGATTGAAGAAGCCTACGACTTCCTCATGCGTGTTAGAAATGAGCTCCATTATCACACAGGCAAAGCCACGGAAATTCTCACGCTCCAACTTCAAGGCATCGTCGCTACCGCTTTCGATTATCCAGAGCGTAGTATCCTGCGCCGCACGGAATCCTTCATGCGGGACTACTACCGCCACACCCGCCACCTTTACAATCATAGTAACTCGATCATGGAAACTTTCCAGATCCAGCAGGACACGATTGCAGAAAGCGGCCTAACTTCTTTCCTCACCTTCCGTAGAAAAAAACGCGAACTGTTCGATGGTTTCATCGCTCGCGACGGCCGGATCTATCCTGAGAACCAAGACATTTTCAAAGACGATCCGCACCGCATGATGCGCTTGTTCCAGCATTGCCAGCTTCGTAATCTCAGGCTATCCCCCCAAATGCGCCGGCTAGTTGCAAGCCATTGGGAAAACATCGATAAACCCTTCCGCTACCTCAAGGCCAACCGCGATACCTTCCAAGCTATTCTCGAACGTAAGGGCCAAGTTGCAAAAACTCTGCGCCAGATGCACCGAATCGGTTTTCTTGGCAGATACCTCCCAGAATTCGGCGCGCTGGATTGCTTGGTCCAACACGAGTTCTTCCATCGCTACACCGCAGACGAACATACCCTCCGCTGCATCGATGAACTTGATAAACTCATCGATAACACCATTCCAAGTTTGGAAATTTTTCGACGTTTCTTCCACGAAATTGTCGATCCCTACGCGCTTTACCTTGCTCTCATACTTCACGATACAGGTCGCTCCGAAAACGTCCGCGAACACATCGATGGCTCTGCGATGCTTGCGATCAAACTTTGCTCGCGCCTTCAGATCACCGGGCCTCGCCGCGCACTCATCATGTTCTTGGTCGATAACCACCTGACTTTCTGGCGCTTCGCGACCACTAAAAACTTAGAGGATCCGGAAGTTATCGCAGAGTTCGCTGGAATCATGAAGACCACGGAATACCTCAATGCCATGTTCCTCTTCACTTACTGCGATACCAGTGGCACCGCACCAGATGCATGGAATGGATGGAAATCCTCTCTCATGCTCCAACTCCACACCGCCACCTATGCATTTCTAACCGAAGGACGTGAAACCTTCCACCGCAAGCTCGATGCAAACCGCATCCAACTTCGCGACGAGGTCATCTCCATCATGCGTGAGGATTACCACAAAGACATCCGCCAACATTTTGACCGCACACCCGCCGCCGCTTTTGCCTACCGTGACGCAGCGGGAATCAAAACCCAAGTCCGCACAGTTAGACACTTCCTATTTGCCGAACAAGAAGGCAAATCCTCCTACCCCTATTGTGTGAAATGGACCGACCATCCAGACAAAGGCTACTCCACTCTTATCCTCGCTTCCCGCGACCGACCTCTCCTCTTGGAAAAACTCTGCTGCGCCCTCGCCTCAGAACAAATCAACATCCTTTCCGCAGACCTCTTCACCCGCACCGATAACATCGTGCTCAACATGTTCCGCGTCTGCACCACGAACTTCGAACCCGTTTCCAACACCTCCACTCGGAATCGCTTCATTCAAACGCTCACCACCATTTTCGAGGCAGAGAAATACCAACCCGAGGACTACCTCAAACGGAAAACCAATTTCCTCAAACCTCGCACCGAAACAGGTGTCTCCATCCCTGTCCGTGCACGCGTCTCAAATGAACTCCACCCTACTTGCACCACGGTCGAGATCCAAGCCCTCGACCGGATCGGACTCCTCCACGATCTTTTTCACACAATCAATGAAGCCGGACTCGACACAGCCCACGCCCGCATCTGCACCGAAAAAGGCGTCGCCATGGACACCCTCTATATCACCACCCAAGACGACAAACAAATCTCCGACCCCGAGACCCTCCGCGAACTCGAAGAAAAATTCAGCAGACTGGTAGATAGACCGGAGCTCTAGTCATCGTTGGTAGGGTGATTTTGTCTTTTATTCTGAGTTTATCGAAGAGATAAAATGGCCGATATGTGATGAGCTCATTTACACCAAATTCATTGGAACCCGTTCAAATAGTCTATCCCTTAAAATATAGATCAGTCCCTATTCACATGCCACATGCAAATCCGACCCGGAAAGATACATTTCTTTACTCGCTCTGACTTGCTACCTTTCCACTCTCTCTTCTGCCCCAAGTCTCGCCTCTTAAAGGACTTGATATCCTAAGCAAAACCGAAGCAAACTCCCGCCCCTCTTCAACAGAGGCTCCCATTATGTCAGCTAATCAAGAAATCCGTGTATTCGCCCCTGCAACCGTCGCCAACGTGGCTTGCGGTTACGATGTCCTTGGCTTTGCCATCGACTCGCCGGGCGATGAAGTCGTCGTCCGTAATTCTTCCAAGCCCGGTCTACGTATCACAGAAATCACTGGCGACGGCGGAAAACTCCCCAAAGACCCCACCATCAACACTGCAGGTGTAGCTGCTTTAGATCTTCTCAAACATCTCGGCATGTTGGATCGCGGCATCGAAATGGAGATCCATAAGAAAATGCCTTTCGGTTCCGGACTTGGTTCCTCTTCTGCTTCAGCAGTTGCTGGTGCCTATGCCGTCAACAAACTCATCGGCGAGCCACTTTCAAAACGTCAGCTCCTTCCCTTCGCGATGGCCGGTGAGGCATCAGCCGATGGTGCATGGCACGCGGACAACGTCGGCCCCTGCCTTCTCGGTGGCATCGTTTTCATTCGCTCGAACGAAGAACTCGATATCGCACAAATTCCTGCCCCAAAAAATCTCTGGGCTGCAGTGGTTCATCCGGACATCGAGATCCTCACCAAAGTCGCTCGCGAAATCCTTCCTAAAGAAATTCCTTTGGCAAACGCCACCCAACAAATCGGCAACTTAGGCGGACTCATCCTCGGCCTGATCCAAGAAGACTACGGCCTGATCTCCCGCTCCATCCATGATGTGATCGCAGAGCCTCGACGTCAGAAACTCATCCCAGATTTCTACAAAGCCAAACGCGCAGCCCTCGCTGCAGGAGCACTTGGTTTCTCGATCTCTGGTGCTGGTCCTTCCGTTTTTGCTCTCTGCGAAGGCGAAGAAATCGCCCGCAAGGTCGGTGCAGCAGTTGAAAAAATCTTCACCGCAATTCCCCTCACTTGCCAAGTTCACATCTCCAAAATCAATCCTCACGGAGTCCACGAAGTGAAAAGCTGATTGCCTGAGTCGCCGTGAAATATCACTCCACCAACAACTCTTCGCACCAGGTTGATCTCAAAGAAGCGATCCTGCGTTCGCTCCCACCCGATAACGGCCTCTACATGCCGAACCAGCTCCCCGTGCTAGGCGCGGAGTTTTGGAATACCTATCGGGAAATGAGTTTCCAAGAAATCGGCTTCGCGGTAGCGAGCGCATTTTTTGGTGAAGACATTCCAGCCGATGACCTCAGAGAAATCGTCAATGGCACCTTGGCTTTCGATGCACCCCTGGTAGAGCTCGCGCCAGACGATCACATCCTTGAACTTTTCCACGGCCCGACTCTCGCATTCAAAGATTTCGGCGCCCGCTTCATGGCGCGTTTGATGGCACATCTAACAAAAGACGAGAACCGCATGCTCACCGTCCTCGTCGCCACCTCCGGCGATACCGGCGGCGCAGTTGCATCCGCTTTCCATAACGTCCCCGGCACCCGTGTTGTCATTCTTTATCCAAAAGGAAAAGTCTCCGGGCTTCAGGAGAAACAACTCACCGCCCTGGGTGGAAATATCACAGCTTTGGAAATCGATGGCAGCTTCGATGACTGCCAAGCCCTCGTGAAACAAGCCTTCCTAGATCGCGAACTTTCCGAGCGCATGAACCTCACTTCCGCGAACTCGATCAATCTTTCCCGTCTCGTTCCACAATCGTTCTATTACATCCACAGCGCGAGACAACTCCCTGATGGTGTAAAGCCAGTGTTCGTGATTCCTTCTGGAAATTTCGGCAACCTAACCGCCGGCCTTCTCGCAAGACAACTCGGCTTACCCACGGCGCATTTCCTTGCCGCCACCAATCGCAACGACGTCGTTCCAGCTTATCTCGAAAACGGCGAATACTCCCCTCGCCCCAGCGTCGCCACAATTTCCAACGCGATGGACGTCGGCGCTCCATCGAACTTCGTCCGCATGCAGGCCTTGTTTGGAAACTCATGGAACGAGATGCGCAAGCACATCAGCGGCATGAGCTTCAGCGATGACGAAACTCGCGTCGCGATCCGCGATGTAAAATCCCAATTCGATTATCAAATCGATCCGCACGGTGCAATCGGTTGGTTAGCAGCTCGTAAATACCGCGCCACTCATCCTGGCGCTGTGACGATCACGCTAGAAACCGCTCACCCCGCCAAATTTTCCGACGTCATGGATGCTGAACTAGGTAAAGACAGCGTCCAAATTCCAGCACGCCTTGCTATCCTCGCGGATCAGCCAAAAATTGCCACAGCTCTCACCAAAGACTGGCGAACCTTCCGTGGCTGGCTGACCGCCAATATCCACTAATTTTTCCTATGGAGCTTCAAGATACTCTCACGCGCAGCCAGAAGGAAATCGCTCCTATCGATGGCCGGACGTATCGCTTCTATTGCTGTGGCCCAACGGTTTACGGTCCAGCCCACATCGGAAATTTTCGCACCTTCGTGCTCCAAGATGTTTTCCGTCGCACACTCGAAACCAGCGGCACTCGCACCCTCCACGTTCGCAACCTAACAGACGTCGATGACAAGACGATCCGTGACTCGCAAGCCGCAGGGAAAACTCTCAAAGCGTTCACCGATCAATGGCGCGATAAGTTTCACGCCGACTGCGAGGCCCTTACCTGCCTTGCTCCACACATCGAACCATCCGCGGTCAAACACATCCCACAACAGATTACAATGATCGAAACCCTCATCGCAAAAGGCAACGCCTATGCCTCTGGTGATGGATCCGTGTATTTCAAAATCTCATCCTTTCCGAGCTACGGAAAACTTTCTCATCTCGACGAGCGTGAACTCGATCTAGGAAAAACGCAGAACACACGCGCCAACTCCGATGAATACGAGAAGGACAGTATTTCAGATTTCGTTTTATGGAAATCACGTCGCGATGAGGATGGCGAAAATTTTTGGGAGTCACCTTGGGGCCAAGGCCGTCCCGGTTGGCATCTTGAGTGCTCGGCGATGATCGCTGAATATCTTGGTGATACTTTCGATATGCATTCCGGCGGCGTGGACCTCGTCTTCCCCCACCACGAAAACGAAATAGCCCAAAGCGAATGTGCCTGCGGTGGCCACTTCGCCGCGCATTGGTTTCACATCACTCACCTACTCGTCGATGGCGGCAAGATGTCGAAGTCACTAGGCAATATGTATACCATCGCCGACCTCGAAGCCAAAGGCTTCACCGCTATGGAAGTTCGCTACGTCCTCATCGGCGCACATTACCGGAAGCAACTTAACTTCACTTTGGAATCCCTTTCCGGAGCCAAAGAAGCTCTCAACAAACTCGCGAAAGCCGCAACCAAAATTGCCGAAAACATGGGAGGAGAAACTGCTCTTCCTTCCGCAGACTTCGGAGTTTTCCAACCCGCATGGGAATCGCTCAACGACGACCTCAATACCCCGGGCGCACTCGGAGGAATTTTCACCGGCCTCCGTGAAGCGTCGAAGTTCACAGGAAAAGATTCCGCCGCCGCACTCGCCGGCCTCAACCGCATCCTCAAAGCCCTCGGCATCACCCTCCCAGAAATTTCCAAAGTGACATCCGAAATCCCTGCCGATATCCAAGAGCTCGCAGAAACCCGCTGGACCGCACGCTCTAACAAAGATTGGACCACCTCCGACAAACTCCGCGACGAACTCGCAGAAAAAGGTTGGACCATGAAAGATGGCAAAGACAGCTACGAACTCTCTAAACCCTAATTTAAATTTAGAACCGCAGATGGACACAGATAATGAATAATTTATACTTACTTAGCTACTCATTCGCTAAGTATGAGAGTTTAATTTTTAGTAAACCTCTTTTATCCGCGTTCATCTGCGTTCATCTGTGGTTAAAAAAATCTCTGCGTCCCTCTGCATCCCTATGCGACTTTGACACCATTTCATTCCGTCCAAGCTGAATCACTACGTATACATAAAATCGCTATCGCTCATTCTGCTATGCGGCAAACTCTTCCTCTTCTTATTTTAAAATGAGATTCTCAGTCCTCGGCTCCGGCTCTGCCGGAAACGCAACCATCCTCGAATGCGGCACCACCCGCATCCTAATTGATGCCGGACTCTCAGCCAAACAACTTTGTGTTCGACTCGAAGATCTAGGAATTGATCCCGCATCGCTCTCCGCGATTCTACTCACCCACGAACACGGCGATCACATCCGCGGCCTGAAAAACTTCCTCAAAAAACAAC
>CAWUUP010000187.1:0-7946 GCA_963925255.1 uncultured Luteolibacter sp. | reverse complement strand
GTAATCTTCGCCGACCCAGATCTGGAGCTGGCAGGTTTCGGTTTCACGTCGTGTTCCACCGCAGTCGAGGAAGGTTTTATGCACGTGACCGATCTCCGTGACGTGAAAGGAGAGGGGAATCGCATCGCCTTCTGATAGGCGGATACGGAAATGACGATCCGAGTAAGCGGAAAGAAGAGATTTTAGTTCGTGGAGTAGCATGGCAATGAGGCGAGTTTGATTGGCCCTGAGCAGCAACTATTTTCCCGATCCGCGAGACGTGCTTTCGCCTTTTTGAGATCGGTTTTGTGTTCTGGGGTATTAGGGAAAGTTGCGATGATCTGAGTGAGTAGGGAAAAATGACTGGGATGAATGCGGAAGTAAGTCCATTTCCCGCAACGTTCACTTTCAAGTAGCCCTGCCTTACGTATGATTTGCACGTGGCTGGAAACGGAGGAATGTGGCATCCCTAAAATGTC
This sequence comes from uncultured Luteolibacter sp., assembly GCA_963925255.1. GTDB lineage: Bacteria > Verrucomicrobiota > Verrucomicrobiia > Verrucomicrobiales > Akkermansiaceae > Luteolibacter. The sequence goes on along the minus strand of CAWUUP010000187.1, from coordinate 7,488 downwards.
GGAGAGTTCACAAACGCAGAGGGCACGATCCATCACGAGCCGCAAAATGCGCCAACGAGTATCATCTCCAAGGGCGCGGAAAAAGGAAGGCGCTGAATTTTTCATCACGAAGAAATTCGTAACGACTATTTTCGTTATATCAAGATCTGTTTCGTGTGAGTTTTTTTATCAATCATCGCCACAAAAGCAAATTCCTAGCATTCCTTTATTCATTTGATAACTTTTCGGCTAGGATTCCGCAGATCCATGCACTCGCATTCGTGAATGAATACGAATTGTCAAAATTCTATTATGCCCATCATAAAAACCCTTTGTATGAAACTTCTCATTCTTTGTGGCTTAGCTGCCATGGTATTCGCGACCTCAATCGAGGCTAATCCTCTCAAAGTTTTTATTCTTTGTGGTCAGTCCAACATGGAAGGCCACGCACAGACTAGCACCTTTCCTGCGATCGCTGAGGATCCTAAGACGGCAGACATGTATAAGGACATGGTTGATGCGGATGGCAAACCTTTGGTGTGCGACGACGTATGGATTGCTTATTCTTACGGCGACTTTGGAGGAAATCCGGTTGGAAAGAAATCCGGTAAATTAACCGCGGAATTTGGCAGTCAGCATCACGTAGGAACCGGTAAGATCGGTCCTGAGTTCACCTTCGGGATCTACGTGAACAAGATGTTAAATGAGCCGGTTCTTATCATTAAAGACGCATGGGGCGGCAAGAGCCTGATGGTTGATTTCCGTCCGCCTAGTGCTGGCGAAATCGACAATGAAAAAGCCAAAGAAAAGACAGGAGTTTATTACAAGTTGCTGATTGATCACGTGAAGGAAGTCTTAGCCGACCCCAAGAGCGTGTATCCAGAGTATGATCCAAAAGAAGGATACGAACTTTCCGGATTTGTCTGGTTCCAAGGGTTCAACGATTTAGTTGGATCTTATCCAGCAGCAGCTCCAGTTGATGGTAAAAAAGGCGTCAAAGATTATTCGGAATACAGCCGTCTCTATGCGTGCTTCATCAGAGACGTGCGCAAGGATCTCAATGCCCCGAAAATGCCATTTGTGACTGGAGTGTTGGGTGTTGGTGGTGAAACGACTGGCGATGGCACCGAGGCTTTCCGCAATGCAATGGCTGCGCCTGCTGAGATGGATGAGTTCAAGGGTAACATCACCAATGTTTTTACCCACAAATACTGGCCGGCGGATCTCGATGCGCTCAAGGCTAAAATGAGTGCAGCCACTGCCGAGTTGGATAAAAAGACCAACGAATACAAGATGCGCACGAAGAAGGGAGAGGATCTTAAGGAGGAATCAGCCAAACTTGCCGTCGAGAAAGCTGCGAAACTCGAAGAGGCCCTGACTGAGGACGATAAGTTTCTACTCGCTAATGGTATTTCCAACCAAGGATTCCATTATTATGGATCCGCTAAGTTCTTCGGACAAATCGGCAAGGCCTTCGCCGAGGCTTTGGTGAATATGAATAAATAAGGTCATAGGAACTGATATTCAGCCCGATCGCCCAGCTAGTCTGGGCGATCGGGCTGTTTCATGACTTTAAAATCAATTTTCAGGTATCCAAACGTCTTTACAGGATCGGTGTGGGGTCGTTGAATCCCCGCCGTCATGTCTCTGAATATCAAATCGAAATCCGAATGTGCCTTTGATCAAATTTCACTCGGCGAGGTGATGCTGCGTCTTGATCCCGGTGAAGGCCGGATCCGCACCGCCCGCCAGTTTGCAGCCTGGGAAGGTGGCGGCGAATACAATACCTCACGTGGTTTGCGGAAATGTTTTGGCTACAAGACTGCTGTTGTGACGGCTTTCGTTGATAACGAGGTCGGTCATCTCATCGAAGATTTCATCATGCAAGGTGGCGTTGCCACGGATTTCATCCAATGGCGCGAAGACGATGGAATTGGCCGCTCTGTGCGCAATGGTTTGAACTTCACCGAGCGTGGCTTCGGTGTTCGTGGTGCGGTGGGAAATCCGGATCGTGGCAACACGGCGGCTTCACAAATCAAACCTGGTGATGTCGATTGGGATCACATTTTCGGAGAACTCGGTGTGCGTTGGTTCCACACCGGCGGCATATACGCAGCACTTTCCGAGAGCACCGCGGAAGTCACCGTTGAGGCAGTAAAGGCCGCGAACAAATACGGAACGATCGTTTCCTATGATTTAAACTATCGTCCATCGCTCTGGAAAACCATCGGCGGCCTCGACAAGGCACGCGAGGTGAATCGCGAGATCGCAAAATACGTCGATGTCATGATTGGTAACGAAGAGGACTTCACCGCGTCACTTGGATTTGAAGTCGAGGGCGTAGATCACAATATTTCCTCCATTGAGCTCGATGCATTTAAAGCGATGATTGAGACAGCGGTGAAAGAGTTCCCGAACTTTAAAGTCGCTGCGACAACCCTCCGTGGTGTGAAAACCGCAACGATCAACGACTGGTCTGCGATCCTATGGTATGGTGGAAAATTCTTTGAATCACGCAAATACGATGACTTAGAAATTCTCGATCGCGTGGGCGGTGGTGATTCCTTTGCTTCAGGCGTGCAATTCGGCTTCATGGAATTCAACGACGCACAAAAAGCTGTAGAATACGGCGCGGCTCACGGGGCATTGGCATCTACGACTCCTGGCGATACCTCCATGGCAACCCGCAAGGAAGTTGAGAAACAGATCTCAGGTGGCGGCGCACGGGTGGTGAGATAAATTTTAAGTTTTAAACTCTGAATCTCATTCAAGAGGAATAAAGTCATATCTTTGAGTTAACTTAGCGATCTTAGCTCTGAAATATTGATGTAAGTTCGATCCGCCTAGACTCCGCGGCTTCTTTCTCCCAAGATATCGACCTATTGGAAGCCGAGCCTAAAATTATTAAGATACCAAATCTCCGCGAGGATCTCACGGTGCTGATGAAAGTGCGTCTGAATTTCTTCGTTTTGGTGACGACATTCTTTGGTTACTTGCTGGCGCGCAAGGGCTTGCCGATGGAGTGGGGGACTTTGTTTCACACCTTGATCGGCACAGCCGCAGCGGCGTTTGGCTCTGCTGCATTCAATCAACTCATGGAGATTGATTTGGACCGCCTGATGAAACGCACAGCGGATCGTCCACTGCCAGCTCGTCGAATGAATCCGATCACAGCATTTGGCGTGGGTTGGGTCTTGTCGGCCGTGGGAATCATCCATTTAGCAGTGATGGTTGGGCCGGGTGCTGCTTATCTAACAGCGGCTACGGTTGCGATATATGTTTTTGTTTACACTCCGCTGAAACGGATTAGTTCGATCAATACCTTAGTTGGGGCAATACCTGGAGCGATTCCACCGATGATTGGTTGGGTTGGTGGAGGTGGTGATGCGCTTGATCCGCAAGCATGGTTCTTGTTTGGGATTTTATTTTTCTGGCAGCTCCCACATTTCGTGGCGATCAACTGGTTGTGCCGTCAGGAGTATGAGGATGCGGGTTACAAAATGTGGTCGAATGGAGACGTGAGCGGAAAACGTAGCGGATTGATTTGTGTATTCTTTTCTTTAGTGCTGGCAGTTTTTTCAGTGCTCCCTGCAATCTGGGGATTTGCTAATTTTCTATGGTTGATCGGTGGTCCGACTTTTGCGTTAGCGATTTTAGCATTGGCAGTTCGGTTCATTCGTGACGGAGAGAGAACTTCTTGCCGACAGTTATTTTTCGCTACTTTGATTTATCTGCCTGCAGCCTTGTCCTTGCTTTTGATCGCATGGAAACGATAGCGAGTCAGTTGATTCAAGTAGGGCAAGAATTGGCCGATGAGTTACGCCCGTTGCGTTTTTCGGATCCTGTAACCCATAGGTATCTTACGGTTGATTACGCCAGATCCGGCTACGAGGCTTATCTTGAGATATACGCGAACTCGAAGAAGCGGGCTTTGTTTTTAGGTATGAATCCAGGTCCATATGGGATGGCGCAAACCGGAGTTCCTTTCGGAGAGATCGCGGCTGTTAGAGATTGGATGAAACTTTCTCCAGAAATCGGCAAGCCTGATAAAGAGCATCCGAAACGCAAGGTCACCGGAATGGATTGCCCGAAGTCCGAGGTCAGCGGAAGGAGGTTATGGGGTTTGTTTGCGGAGCGCTTTTCAAGCGCAGAAGACTTTTTCAAAGATCACTTGGTAATCAATTTTTGTCCGTTGATCTGGATGAAAGATACGGGAGCTAATCTTACTCCTGATAAAATCAGGCCTACTGAGATGTTGCCTGTCGATGCAGCATGCCAGAAGCATCTGCGTCGTTTAATCGAAATCCTTGAACCTCAATTTCTGATCGGGGTGGGGGCGTATGCGGAAAATCAGATGCGAGCCGCTCAAGAAGAACTTGGAACAAAGGCGACTATTGGAAAGGTTCTCCATCCATCCCCCGCATCTCCCGCCGCAAATCGTGGCTGGGCAGAAGTGGCAGAGAAGCAGCTCAAGGAAATTGGGGTCTGGGCAAGGTAGGATCAACCGACTCGGTTGACCTTGATTTTCATGAATATGGGATAGTGATAATAAGCGTTTTGGAAGAGATTACTTCTGTTAGAGAGATCACACTGTAGGGCTTTAGTTACGGACAACTCGGCGAGCCGTCGCTGGCGTTTATAAAAAAACACCGGCGATCTCGTGAGAGAACGCCGGTGATGGGTAAGAATTGTTTAGCATGGCCCCGACAAGTCTGGGCTGCCATGTTATCTCAGGAACGCTTCGTGTAGACCACCATCGACCGTGATGACTTGGCCGGTGGTTTTACTGAGGCGTTTGGTTACCAAGAGGAAGTAAGCTTCTGCTTGGTCGGCTGGAGTGATCGGGGACTTGGTTAGCGTGCGGTCAGCGTAGAACTGAGCGAGTTTATTTACCAATGACTCTGTCGCTTCATCCTCGGTGAAGGGGATGTCGTATTTCGCAAGCGAGCCGATGACTCGATCGCGTGGGAACATGGCTGATCCAGAAACCACAGTTGCTGGAGCGACACCGTTGACTCGGACGAGTGGGGAAAGCTCGATAGCGAGTTCGCGGACCAAGTGGTTCGCAGCTGCTTTCGAGGTATCGTAGGCAAGAGAGCCTTTTTTCGCGACAGCGGCATTGGCTGAGGTGGTGAGCACTAGGTTTCCAGTGCGCCCTTGTTCTTTCCAAGTTTTGTAAGCTTCGTCGGCAACGAAGTAGGAGCCGGTGACGTTGATCGCAAAAGTAAGTCCCCACTTATCGTCAGGTATGTGACCTGTGGTGTCAGATGGAACGAAGATACCTGCGGTGATGCAGATGTGATCGAACCCACCGTAGGCGAGCGCGACTTGGTCGAGCATGGCACGGATGCCGGCGCGATCGGTGATATTGCCTTGGAGCGCTATGGCTGGCCCGCAGTTTGAAATCCCTGTTCCTGCGACACCGATACCGAGGCCGTATCTGTCAGTGATTTCCTTAGCGGTTGATTGAGCCGCTTCAAGGTTCATATCGACGCAGACAATGTGCGCACCTTCTTTGACGAGTCGGTGAGCGGTTTCTTTGCCGATGCCTGAACCAGCACCGATGACGATCACCACCTGGCGCTCGAGTTCTTTTTCAGCGGGCATGCGCTGGAGTTTTGCTTCTTCTAACAACCAGTATTCAATGTCGAATGCTTCTTGCTGAGGAAGGGAAATGTAGGTGTCGATGGCTTCGGCGCCGCGCATGACTTCGACAGCGCAGTTGTAGAACTCAGCGGTGACGCGAGATTCGGATTTGTCCTTGCCCCATGCGATCATGCCAAGGCCTGGAATGAGAACCACCGTTGGGTTAGGATCGCGCATCGCTGGGGAGTTGTCGTGTTTGCAGGTCTCGTAGTAAGTTGCGTAGTCTTTACGATATTGGATGAGGCCATCGGCGAGTTTTTGTTTAAGCGCAGCGAGGTCTTCGGTTTGCGGGTTCCAAGCAACGTAGAGCGGCTTGATCTTGGTGCGAAGGAAGTGATCTGGGCAGGAAGTGCCGAGCTCTGCGAGACGTGGAGCGTCTGCTGAGTTGACGAAGCGCAGAATTTTTTCGTCGTCCTGAACGGTGCCGATGAAACGTTTCTGTTGGGAAACTTGACCACGTAACCATGGAAGAATTTTCGCAAATGTCTCGCGGCGTTGTTCTTCTGGAAGAGTTTGATATGTCTGGCCGCCGAATGCTTTCGTGTCGCCGCCTTTGGCTACATATTTATCTTCGATGTATTGAGCAGCTTTATCGATGAGGCGAAGCGTCAGCTCGTAGCACTTCTTATCATCGTTGTCCCATGAGATGAAACCGTGCTGACCCATCATGATCGCTTGGGTGCCTGGAGTTGCTTTCTCGATCTCCTGCATAGCAAGCCCGAGTTCGAATCCAGGGCGCATCCATGGCACGTATTCCATTTCGCCACCGAAGATTTCTTTAGTGAGTGACTGGCAGTTTTTTGAAGCAGCAATCGCGATGATTGCGTTCGGGTGCATGTGATCGACGTGTTTTCCAGAAAGAAAACTGTGCAGCGGGGTGTCGATGGAAGACGGGCGTGGATTGAGGTTAAAAGTCGTGTGAAAATACATGCCGACCATTTCATCTTCAGCGGCGGTTTTTAGACCGTTGCCGGTTTTAGCTGCGTAAACCGACTGAAGGCCGATGAGTTTATCCTGATAGAGAGATGAGAAATTTTCGCGTTTCGAAGTACGAAGGTCGCCGCCAGAGCCTTTGACCCAGAGCACTTCGGTTTGTTGGCCGGTGAGGGGATCGGTCTCCATGATTTTGGAGGAAGTATTACCGCCGCCGGTGTTGGTGATGCGTTGATCAGCTCCGAGAATATTGGATCGATAGACGAGGCGTGCTACAGGATCGAGTTTGGCTACATGGGAGTCATCCCACGAGTAAGTGACGTGTTTGAATTCAGGCATGGTATTTTGATGGTTCTTGACAGGGCGTTCAATGGGCCTAAGAAACACAAAGAGCAAGAAAAAACCACAAAATACCACATGCTAGCCATTGAACGCCAGAGAAAGATCCTTGAGAGCGCTAGACGTGACGGCACCGTCAGGACACAGGAACTGTCGGCGGCGCTGGGTGTCGCGGAGGAAACGGTTCGCCGCGATCTGGATGCTCTATCGAGGCAGGGATTACTGAGGCGGACATATGGCGGGGCGGCGGATCTCTCCATGGGGTTTCACGAATATTCGCAGAACGAGCGAGAGGCCAGGCAGTCGGAGGAAAAGTCTGCAATTGCGAACATGGCTGCCAACCAGATCATAGCCGAGGAGACGATCATGCTCGATGCGAGTTCCACGGCGCTCGAACTGGCGCGGCAGTTGCCAGAAGGCCTGAAGCTCAGGGTTCTAACCTATTCGCATGGAGTGGTTGAGAAGCTTGCGATGCGGACTGATATCGAGCTGATCCTGCTGGGCGGGATCTACGAACCGAAGGGCCGGCGTTTCATGGGTATGCTCACAGAGATGGGCGCGAGGGCGTTCCGGATCGACCGTTTCTTTTTT
>CAWUUP010000186.1:0-15250 GCA_963925255.1 uncultured Luteolibacter sp. | reverse complement strand
CCTATCCGTTTGTCACCTCTTCCAACACTACCGCCGGCGGATCCACCACTGGCACCGGCCTGCCGCCTACCGCCATCGAGTCAGTCATCGGCGTCTGCAAAGCTTACACCACCCGCGTTGGTTCCGGTCCATTCCCTACCTGTGACGAGGGACTTTCCGAATACCTTCATAATCTCGGTCGTGAATTCGGTGCTACAACCGGTCGTCCTCGTGGCTGTGGCTGGCTCGATACTGTCCTGCTTCGCTTCGCTTGCATGGTCAATGGTGTGACTGGACTCGCTGTCACCAATGTCGATGGTCTCGACGAATACGATGAACTGAAAATCTGTGTTGCCTACGATGTTGATGGCACCAAACACGATCTTCCACCAGCGGATCGTTCGTTTTGGGATCGTGCAAAACCGATCTATGAAACTCTTCCTGGTTGGAAAGAAGACACCACCGCTTGCACGAGCTACGATCAACTTCCGCCAAACGCCAAAACTTACCTCACTCGCCTTTCCGAACTCTGCGACGCACCTATCGCATTTGTCGGCGTCGGACCTGATCGCCAGCAGACTCTAAAGGCATAAATCCTCATTTTTCATCATTTTTTATCTTTTAATGATGAAATTTGATGCTAATTTTCTTCCATGAGAATCACGGTAGACATCGATGAAGCTATTTTAGCAGACCTTTTGGAGATCACTGGAGACAAAAATAAAAGTCCAGCGGTCGCAAGAGCCGTCACTGAGTTTGTCCGCAGAAAAAAAGCCAAAGAATTCGGACGCCTCATCCGAGAAGGAGCGTTTGATTATTACGGCCCAGAAGATATGGCATCTACTGACTTCACCGATCCCATTCCTCCTCTTTACCCAGACGAAAAGTAATGGTCCTCGTTGATTCTTCAGTTTGGATTGAAAGTTTTCGCCCTAAAGGCGACATGCAGGTGAAACTAGCGCTCGAGGGGCTGTTAGATACCTATGAGGCCTCGTGGTGTGCCCCAGTTCGACTCGAAGTCATCGGTGGCGCCCGTAAAGAAGAACGCACACGCCTTGGTCGGTTCTTTTCGGTAATTCCCTACCGTCCCTTCAAAGAGGAAGATTGGAATCGTGCGATTTCTCTAGCTTGGTCCCTACGCGGTAAAGGGCTTAACCTGCCGTGGCTCGATGTCCTTATCGCCTCCATCGCCATTCATGATGATGTCCGCGTATACTCCATCGATAAGCACTTCGAAATCATCGCCCAACACTCCTCTCTCTTCCTCTACAAGCCGGGCTACGGTGGAATGTTTAGACCAGAAAACGAACCATGACCTCATCCAACCATAATCACGTTTCCCATATTGCGATCATCATGGACGGCAATGGCCGCTGGGCAAAAGAACGCGGTCTCCCTCGTGCTGAGGGACATCGCGCGGGCGCCGAATCCATCCGCGAGGTCACCGAGGCATGTATCGAACTCGGCGTCAAATACCTCACGCTCTACGCCTTTTCCTCGGAAAATTGGAACCGACCCCAAAACGAAGTAGACGCCCTGATGAAATTGCTGGATCGGTTTCTCGATGAAAAAGCCGTTGAGTTAGATAAACAAAACATCCGCCTGCAAGCCATTGGCGAATTGGAACGCCTTCCTGCCGCAACCCGCAAGCGCCTGGATCGCATCCAAGAACGGACCAAGAACCACAAAACCATGACCTTGGTTCTAGCCCTCTCCTATGGTGCCCGTGAAGAAATCACCGCTGCCGTCCGCAAAATCGCCAAAGCTGCCGTGGCAGGAGAGATTTCACCTGACGAAATTGATGCCGAGCTTATCTCCCGAAACCTCTACACCAAAGGCATCCCCGACCCCGAGCTCCTCATTCGCACCTCCGGCGAAATGCGCGTTTCTAATTTCCTGCTCTGGCAGATCTCCTACTCAGAAATCGTGATTGTCAAAAAAATGTGGCCAGACTTCCGCCAAGGAGACCTCTTCGACGCCGTCGAAGAATATAATAAACGCCACCGTAGATTTGGGGCTTTGTAAGCCGGTTTTAGCAAATCATCGGGATAAAGATGAAATTCCCCCAAATTGACCCACCGAAGTTCTTGCCATCCACTTCTTAACCCGATAATTCACTCTGCATCCCTAATAAAAATCCTATGAGTAAAACAGACGCAATTGCACCAAACGCTAGCCGGCTCTTCTGGGCCGGATTCATCGCCATCCTCGCCGCTGGCGTAGGTTTCGCCATCCGTGGCGGCATCTTCGACAACTGGTCTAAAGAATTTGGCTTCACAGGCGCTCAGCTCGGAGCCATCGGAGGCGCTGGCTTCTCCGGATTCTGCTTCGGCATCATCATCGGCGGAGTCATCGTCGATAAAATCGGCTACGGCAAGCTGGTCTTCGTCGCCCTGCTCTGTCACATCCTCTCCGCTTTCGTCACATTTGGCGCAAGCACTCCTGAAAATGCTTATGACTTCCTCTTCTGGGGTATGTTCATTTTCGCCCTCGCAAACGGTATTCTCGAGGCTGTCGCAAACCCACTCGTTGCAACACTCTATCCTAAACAACGGACTCATTACCTCAACATGCTCCACGCCGCATGGCCAGCAGGTATGATTCTTGGTGTTACCGCAGGATGGCTTCTTGATGATAAAATGGCTCTTAACTGGAAACTCCAGCTCGCTCTCTACCTCATTCCTACCGCCGCATACGGTCTGATGTTCCTCGGACAGAAATACCCTAAATCTGAAGCTGCTGAAAAAGGCGCAGGCTTCGTAGAAATGTTCAAATCCGTCGGCATTCTCGGCGCTCTCGTTGCTTGCTACCTGCTTGCACTCTTTTTCGGTGATATTTTCAAAGGAGTTTCACCCGAAAATGCCAACATGATTGGCTATGGTATTGGTGGCCTTCTTCTTATTGCAGTTGCAGTGATGACCAAGTTCTCCATTGGCTCAATACTCCTCTTCGTTCTTTTCATCACCCACGCCCTCGTCGGCGCTGTAGAACTTGGAACAGACGGATGGATCCAAAACATCACCGGAAATCTTTTCACTTCCGAGCAAGGTAAATACCTCTTCCTCTGGACCTCTGCTATCATGTTCGGCCTGCGCTTCTGCGCTCACTGGCTCGAAACTAAACTCAAGCTTTCGCCAATCGGACTTCTCTTGGCTTGCTCAGTGATCGCTTTCATCGGACTCACCATGGCAAGCACGATGGACACCTTCGTTATGGCACTCGTCGCTCTAGGCATCTATGCAGTCGGCAAAACCTTCTTCTGGCCGACGATGTTGGCTGTTGTTGGTGACCGCTTCCCGCACACCGGAGCTGTTGCGATGTCCATCATGGGCGGTATCGGAATGCTCTCAGCAGGCCTCATTGGTGGCCCTGGTCTCGGTTATGCGAAAGACCGCTTTGCTGGTGAAGAATTGAAGAAATCTGACGTTGCTCTCTATCAAGAATACAAAGCAGAGAAACCTTCTACATTCCTAAACATTCCAGCCTCCGCCGCTTTCGGACTCGACGGCAAGAAGCTTGCCGAAGCGAAGGATGCTAAAGAGAAAACCGACAGCCAAAAAGCCGTGGTGATAGCCGACCAAAAGGGAGACCGCCACACCCTGAAAGCGGATTCCTACATCCCATTGGCAATGGCCGTCATCTACCTCCTGATGCTCCTCTACTTCAAAACCATCGGTGGTTACAAACCACTGACCGTTGAAGAAGCCTCAGGTAAAGCTTAACAATCGTTAAGGCCTTCTCTCAAAACGGCGCACCCCACAAAGGTGCGCCGTTTTTCTTTTATCTTGCCCGAACTTGCCATCACAGGCTCAACTAGGTGCGGATGAGAAAACTCCTCAGAAATATCAAGTTCATGCATGGGCGAATTCATCGACCCATGTTGCTTGGTTTTTTGATCATGGTCTTAGTGGCTATTTTCAGCTCAACCACCGCACTCGCCGCAACTAAAGTGACCATTGCCGATGGCTTTGACTTTCCAGTCGGCAAGCCTGACGGCGCAGGCTACTATAAAGCTCGGGGTCTGCGCCTGCGCTCCCCTCAACACTTCGGCGAAGACTGGAACGGGCGCAGCGGAGGAAATTCAGATCTTGGCGATCCAGTTTACTCATGCGCCGATGGCATCGTTACTTTTGCTCATGATGTGAAAACCGGTTGGGGAAATGTGGTGCTCATCCGCCATGCCTATCGTGACCCATCCAGCAGCTCTGTTAAATTCATCGATTCTCTCTACGGTCACTTGGATAAAATTCTCGTGAAGAATGGCCAATCCATTAAGCGGGGCCAACAGGTCGGAACGATAGGCACGAACCGCGGTATGTATCCAGCCCATCTTCATTTCGAAATGCGCCATAACATCAACATCGGGATGAATCGAAGCGGCATACCTTCCACGATGGATCACTGGGCAGATCCCAGCCAGTTCATCTCTAAATACCGCAGACTAAGCCGCGAGTGGCGACCCGCCGCCGTTCCCACCGGCACTTACAAAGAATACGGCGGCTTCAAAGGAATCTAGCAGATCTATCACACCATGCGCATCGCTGTCTACGCCGGTTCTTTCGACCCACCAACCAATGGCCATCTCTGGATGATCCAACGAGGCCTTGAAATGTTCGACCGCTTGATTGTCGCCATCGGCAGCAATCCTTCGAAATCCTATTCCTACAGCGTTGAGGAACGGCTCGAGATGTTGCGCGCATCGGTGCCGACAAGTGATCGCCTTGAAATCGACCACTTCGACAACCGTTACTTGGTCGATTATGCGAAGAAGAAAAACGCCACCTACATCTTACGTGGGATTCGCTCGCCAAACGATTACGAATACGAACGCGTGATGCGCCACATCAATGCCGACATGGCTCCAGAAATCACCACTGCTTTTCTCATGCCACCGCGCGACGTCGCAGAACTGTCCTCAAGCATGATCAAATCCCTCACCGGTCCAGAAGGCTGGGAAGAAACCGTGAAGCGCTACGTCCCACCAGAAGTCTTTAAAGTGCTCAAGCAAGGGAAAGATTGAGAGTGAAATAGGTAGGGCGCTCGCCGTAGAACGCCGCGCAAAGCGGGGAGTCTTGTAAGCGTCACTGAAGGGATCATTGACCCCTCGCTTCGCGCGGCTGCCTCGGCGATGCAGCCCTAGCTTTTAAAGATTTTTCACTCAAGATCCGTAAGATACCGCTCCGCCTCCAACGCAGCAGCACATCCTTGGCCCGCAGCTGTGATCGCTTGGCGGTAATAATGATCCGCAACATCGCCTGCGGCGAAAAGTCCCGGAGTCTTGGTCGCGGTCCGGCCCGGCACCTGAAGAATATAACCGTTTTCATCAAGATCCACCAAGCCACTCACGAAACTGCTGTTAGGCACGTGACCGATCGCAACGAAAACACAGTCAACTTCCAGTTCGCTATCCGAACCATCCACCAAATTTTTTAATTTGATCGCGCGCATCTCACCTTTTTCATTCGTAAGATATTCGCTTACCCCGCTGTTCCATACCGGCTCAATTTTCGGATTTTCCAAAGCACGATCCGCCATGATTTTCGAAGCTCGGAGTTCATCGCGACGATGGATCAAATACACTTTACTCGCGAAACGGGTTAAGAAACCCGCTTCTTCACAAGCACTGTCACCACCACCAATCACAGCCACTGGCACGTCGCGGTAGAACGCACCATCGCAAGTCGCACAGGAAGTTAGACCGCGTCCGATGAGCTCTTTTTCATTCGGCAGACCTAGATGCCTCGGTGCTGCACCGGTTGCAATAATCACGGTCTTCGCCTGCAGGTTTTCGCCGCTCAAATTGACATTGAAGGCCCCGTCCGCGTTTTTCGAAATCGACTCCACGGTCGCATACTGGATGCGCGTACCGAATTTCTCTGCCTGCTTTTGCATATTCATCATCATGTCCGGCCCCATGACCCCCTCAGGAAATCCTGGGAAGTTTTCCACCTCGGTCGTGGTCGTCAACTGACCACCCGGTTGGGTTCCTGAGATCATCAATGGGTTCAGATTCGCGCGGGCTGTGTAGATTGCTGCTGTGTATCCGGCACAGCCGGTTCCGATGATGATGACGTTTTCCATATATATGAGTGATTGAGAGTGTTTCCGCCGCGGATTATTCCGACCCCACGCCAAAAGAGTCAACCCAGTCATCAAATAAATTTCAAATTGTTGATAGGAACCCGAAACGCGTGTCGTAACTGTCAGCAGAAATTGTTCAAGCAAGCTTAAGCATTTCGAAAAAACCCATCAAGCTACTACCCCCAATTGCATGATGATAATGATTTTAGATAAGCCAAGACTCCCGAAGTTCAATTCCCATACATACATAGCAACTCCTGTTAGAAAATGGGATACTCTCGCCGTTGCTAGTTTGATAAGGAAAAACTCCACCGGAGAGACCTCTCCAGCCTTCATCTACCTCGGACGTATCGAGACCAGCCTCCTGCGCGATCACCTCGCACAAGCCTTTGGTGCAGCGTCCGTCATGACCCTGCACGAAACCTACTACATGGGACTCAAGGTCATCAGTGTCGATGCCGATAGCTACCTCCAAACCGGTGGCAGTAAAATCATCCGCAGCGAATACTTGCCCGCGTTGCCGAAAGCGTCGTGAGTTAGATCAATCCACATGGATCACTACCAGAGTCGTGTCATCGACTCCTGAGTTTTCGATAGAGCGTTTAAGAAGCCCATCAGCAGTTTGTTGGGGGGTTTCGCTCTCGGCCAGAGCCTCTACGATGTGTCGTTCCCAGATACCATCGATCAAGCCGTCTGAGCAGATGAGAAAGCGATCTCCCTTCATGTAGGAAATCGCAGCGAAATAAGGACAGAGTGTTGGATGTCCACCGCCCACAACTTCGTAGAGCGCGGCGCGGCGCGGATGTTGGCGGTATTCGATTTCAGAAATTTCACCCCGTTTCCAAGATGACCAAGCGGCGGTATGATCTCGCGTCAACTGCTCGGTCTTTCCCCCACGGGACAAATAAATCCGCGAATCTCCCACGTTCGCTAAATACATATTCTCTGGCGTGAACCAAGCGAGCGCGAGGGTCGCAGCCATACCTTTTTTATCCTCCGTCTGCAATCCAGCTTGGTTGATATGGTTGTGGACTTCTTTCAGCGCTCCTTCCAAATGCGTGATCGAATCTGGAAAAAATCCAGATGCCGCAGCTTTGAAGGTTTCGGGAATCATCAGCGCCATCTGTTTTAAAATCATTGCTGATGCGAGATCACCCGCGTTTCCTCCACTCATCCCATCCGAAACCGCAAACACCATATCCTGATTCGTGACCAAACCCTCTCCTGCATCACCAAGCACTTTAGCTCCATCGAGATTTGAGGAAAAGACAATCCATGAATCGTCATTACGCGCTTTACGCGTCCCGCTGACGGTTGCTCCCGCCCAATGAATGATGGGTTGTTGCGACACGGATTAAGCGAGGTCTTTAGGTTGGGAATGGGGATCTGGTAAAATCTCCGCAAGTTCGAAGTCGATAATGCAGAATCGCCCAAGCTTATCCGAATAGGTGATATTTCTCGGTTCAGCATCGAGATGCCGAACTCCGTAATCCTTTTCCAAGGCCTTAAACAAGGAATCCGCCTTTTCCTTAGAAAGCTGAGGCGCTGGACGTCCACAATTGGTCGATACGAAATAAAACTCCTCGGGATGCTCTTCCAAAACTTTAGGCACATACGGACAACCGCGCTTCTCTAAAACTTTCAAAACCTCAACCTCAGTCGCATAACGCGCCTCCACATCGCTCCCGCGCATGCGTTTGTGCACGTTTCCATAGAAATCAATCCGCACAATGGATCTCAATCCGTCTTTGATGGGTTCAATCGACATCGCAGCAATCCTACACTGATTCCCCAACTTGAAAACCTTTTAGAAAAATTCTCGGGGAGGATGGAAAATCAACCGCGAATGAACGTTAATGAAGATGGTGGTAGTGAGAAGGTTTTTTAAAACACAGATGAACAGGATGAAAGCAGATGAAGACAGAGATATTCTTTTGATTATATCCTCCTCATTAGCGTTCATTCGCGGTAAAAATCCCCCCATCATCTCTACCTTGAGATTTTTGACCGGAAATATGAGCAGTCCTAAGTATTTAATCATTATTCCATCTGTGTTCATCTCGTCATCTGTGGTTAAATTCCCTCTTCATTAGCGTTCACTTGTTATTCTTAGCCTCAGCGAAACAGGATTCGCGGTAAAAAATACCCTCTATCGTTCTTTCTTGAAATTTAAGCTTTGAAAATTGAGATTTACGCCAGTGAGAATCATTGCAGGAAAAGCCGGCCGCATCGCCATCAAAGTCCCATCAGCCGTTGCGCGGCCAACCACGGATTTTGTAAGGCAGGCGATTTTTTCGATTCTCGGAGAGCACATCTTTGATGCCCGCGTCTTGGATCTATTCTGCGGTTCCGGCGCACTTGGACTAGAAGCCCTCAGCCGTGGAGCGACCTCATGCGTTTTTGTCGACGAACACCGCCAAGCCATCGCCGTCACCGATGAAAACCTCAAAAAAGCCAAGCTCGATGGCGGGCGCACCGTAAAGGCGGATGTCTTCTCTTTCCTCCAACGCGATTCTAACACTTACGATCTCATCCTAGCAGATCCTCCTTATTGGAAAGGTTATGGAGATATAGATCTCGTCGCAAAACTCCTCCAACTTCCGACTCTTCCCGATCGTCTCTCGCCAAAAGGTCATCTCATCGCAGAAATTTCCTCAAATCAGGCCACGCCGGCTTTTGAATATTTTCAACTCATCGACCGCCGCGAATACGGGAGCAGTGCCATCCTCATCTTCGCTCACCAACAAGCATGAAAGCTTTCTTCACTCTCCTCATCTACCGTGCGATCCTACCGCTGCTTTTTCTCATCGCCTTCCCGGGTTGGATTTTGAAAATGCTGCGCCGTGGTGGTTTTGGGACCTCACTCAACGAACGCATCGGCTTGTATTTCAGCCCACCAGACTTCGAACCCTGCGGCGCGATCCATCTCCACGCGATCAGTGTTGGAGAAACGATCACTGCTCTAAAGCTCCTCCGGGCATGGCAAGACGAGTTTCCTGAATCCCGATTCGTAATCGCCACCGGCACCGCCACCGGCCACCAAACTGCAACCTCCTCAAACATCCCCAACCTGCGCGTCACCTACGCTCCTCTCGATTTTGCATGGATGATTCGCAGTTACCTCAAGCGCTTCGAGCCATCACAAATCGTCCTAATCGAAGGCGAAGTTTGGCCAACACTCCTGCGCTACGCAGAAAAAAAACACATCCCGGTTTCTCTCGCTAACGCCCGCCTCTCACCTCGCTCCGCGCACCGCTTCAATCGCTTCGCTTCATTCTTACGCCCTTTCTTTTTACGAATCTCATGCGTTTTCATCCAAGAAAAGGAACACCGCACGATTTGGGAAAACCTCGGCATCGCTCCAGAAAACATCCATCTAACAGGCAGCATCAAATTTGATCTACAAACTTCTCTCATCCCAGAACAACGGGTTGATTTCAGGGAAATTTTAAACTCCTTCGGAAAAGGCCGGCCCATCATCCTCGCCGCATCGACCTTCCCCGGGGAAGAGGTTCTGATCGCCTCCGCCATCCGCGATGCGGATCCAAATGCCCTTCCTGTCATTGTCCCCCGCCACGCTGAGCGACGCCAAGAAGTTTCCCGCGCCCTCGACCAAGCCGGCTTTCACGTCACCCTGAGATCGCTTTTTGAAACTCCGCTACATAAAGACAACCAAGCTTTCGTGATCGACACCACCGGCGAACTTGCGACATGGACAGCCCATGCCGATGTTGTCATTATCGGAAAGTCCTTTCTCTCCACTGGCGGCCAAAATCCAGCAGAAGCTATCCTCGCAAACAAACCACTGATCCTAGGCCCATACATGGAAAATTTCCAACCTCTCGTCCGTCACCTCCATGCTACCGAAGGAGCCTTTTTAGCTCACAATCGTGAGGAAATCTCCTCTGCCATCCGCCTCGCACTTAATCCAAATATTGCCGAAAAGCTCACCCAGCAGGCAACCAACGTTCTCGCCACCCACAACGGGGCCACCAAACGTCATCTCAAGGTCTTGCATCCTCAGCCAAAAACTGCCTGAATCCCAAAAACCTTGTTTATCTTTTCCTAACCTACTTCATAATTTCCGCCCGTGAGTAACACTCCCAAAAATCCTTTAGAAGGCCTTCTCGACCAATTTTCCCTAGGTCCAGCATGGGCGCGTGCAAAACCCGTAAGTACGGAAAAGAAGTTTCGCGGACCTAAAGAAAGCGATTCTACCCCCCGCCGTAGGGATGACCGCGGAGGTCGCGACAACCGCAACCAACGTGATGATCGCCAAGGAGACAGACGCGATGACCGTCGACAAGGCGGTGGTGCAGGCGGCGGTAATCGTCGTAATTTCGATAAAGCCGCACCACACCATGAACCGCGTCGCGAAGAAATCGCACCGGCCGAGGGAGTCAACGTCACTCTCGTTCCTGACAAAACTGCCATCCAGCTCGTCTGCAAAGAAATTCACCACGTCGCTCGAGTCTATCCGCTATTCGATGTAGCGGAGATCATCCTCGCCGAGCGTGCCCGCTGCCGTGCTCATTTCGAAATTTCGGAAAAGCAACCTTCCTTCTATCGCTGCAAACTCGAAGAGGCGATCTTCCTCACCAAAGAAGAAGCTCTCCAATATTTTCTCAAAGCCGATTGGAGAAATCAATTCATCGAGGAATCCACCTTCGAGATCGATCCCCCAAAAGGAAGTTTTCAATCCGTTGCCAAATGCGGGATCTCCGGCGAATGGCTTGGGCCACCGAATTATCACTCCTACCAATCGGAAATCCGCCGCATTCATCGCGAGCGCTTCTCCCATATGCCACTGGAATCCTACATGGCGAAAATCCGCACCGAGCGTTCCGAAGAAGCGGTGAATGCTTGGTTGGACTCCATGAAAATCCAAACCCGCTGGCGCATTCTAACAAAACCCGTGGTGGTAATCGAGCGCAGCGAGATGGCGGGACAAATCACAGAGACAACTGCCCCCCCCGAAGAAACTCCCGCACCAACGGCAGAAGCAACGGCAGAAGCAACGGCAGAAATCCTCGAGCCAACGGATGATTTCCTAGAAATCCCCGAAGAACCTGTAGAAATCACTAATGAAGAACCTGCCGAGGAAGCGCCTGCTGCAGCTGAGGCGCCAGCCGCCGAGGATGTCCAATGGTTTACCGACCGTGCGGAATTCGAACGCGTGATCGCTTCACAACTTTTGGATAAGGCTTTCAAAGCCACCCGCAAAGCAAACGTCTCCGCTGCCATTTCTGGGAAAAATCTTTCTCCTGGTTTGCTCGCCCGACTCAAAGGCACCGGTAACCACATCCGCAGACACCCAGCCATTCTCATTCCAGCCGTCTGCAAATCTCTCGAAGCCGAGCACATGGCGGTCTTCAAACGCAAAGGCAAACTCTTCACTGGCCCCGCCCGCCCTCACGCTCTCGCACCCGATGCCGTGCTCGCCCCGCGCCCTGGGGAAATGGTAAAATGGATCCGCGAAAACGCACCCGCAAAACTGGAAGGCCTGTGGAAAGCCGTTCTCCCAGAAGGAGCAACCGCCCCTCCCGCCGAATACGCTGCCGATCTTTTCTGGCTCCTCCAACAAGGCCACATCTTGCTCTACACTGACGACACACTAGTCGTCCAAGAACCCCCAAAACCCCCAGAGCCTAAAAAACCAAAAGCTCCAAAGAAAAAAGCCAAACCTGCCGCAAAGCCTTCGAGCGAAGATCAGACAGATCCAGCAGATCCAGCAGATCCAGCAGATCCAGCAGATCCAGCAGATCAAGTAGATCAGACGGATCTTCCCACAGCTCCAGAAGAATCAGAAGAAACCCATTTTCCTTGAGGCTTAAAATTTAAAGTTTTCCCAATAGCCATGTCACGCCAATATACACTCGCCAGTTCTGCCACCCTCGAAGGAACCTCTCTTCATACTGGAGAAAAAGTTTCCCTCACGATCAAACCCGCTGCAGAAAATCACGGCTTTAAATTCCGCCGCATCGATCTACCTGACCAACCCTTCATCAACGCGGATGTCGATAAAGTCCAAACCGTAGAGCGCGCTACGACACTTGCGGAAGGTTCGGTCAAAGTTCACACCGTAGAGCATGTCATCTCCGCCCTCACCGGCATGGGTATCGATAACGCCCTCATCGAAATGGATGCGAACGAACCACCCATCGGAGATGGCTCCTCTCTTCCTTTTGTAGAACTCATCAAAAAAGCGGGTATCCAAGAACAAACCGCCGCTCGGAAGGTTTGGGAAATTCGTGAGCCTATCCATCAGGAAATGGGCGACGGCACGATCATCACCATCGTCCCCTGCAAAACGTTCCGCGTTTCCGTTACCAACGTCGGTCCTGATGGTCGTTTCACCCAATACTTCTCCACAGAGGTAAATCCTGAAACCTACGAAAGAGAAATCGCCGCAGCACGCACCTTCGTTTACTATGAAGATGTTAAACCTCTGTTAGAAAAGGGATTGATCAAAGGCGGATCGCTCGAAAGCGCTGTCGTCATCCGAGGTAACGAAGTAATGTCTAAAGAACCGGTTCGTTTCTCTAACGAATTTGCCCGCCATAAAGCTCTCGATTTGATCGGCGATCTCATGCTTTCTGGCAAACGCATCCACGGTCATGTGATTGCAGTGAAACCAGGTCATGGTCCTAACACCCAGATGGCATCCACTTTAAAAAAGGAATACGCCCGCATGCGCGCCATGGTTCCCGCACCCATCACGATCCCCGATGGCGAAAGCGTACTCGATGTCAACGAAGTCATGCGTATCCTTCCGCATCGCTACCCTTTCCTCATGGTCGATCGCGTGATCGACTTCGGAGAAAATTCTTGCACGGGACTCAAAAACGTCTCGATCAACGAACCCTTTTTTCAAGGCCACTTCCCTGGACATCCCATCATGCCCGGCGTTTTACAACTCGAAGGCATGGCGCAGGTTTCATCCATTCTCATGCTGCGCAAACCTGAGAACCTCGGGAAAATCGGCTACTTTCTCTCTGCCGATAACGTCAAATGGCGCAAACCCGTCATGCCTGGCGATACACTCATCACTGAGGCAACCATCACTAAAGTCCGCGGCAATATCGGTCAAACTTCTTGCCGCTGCCTCGTTAATGGCGAAGTTGTCTCCGAAGCAGATCTCAAGTTCGCGCTGTTTGATCGATAATCATTGAGAGCCGCGCCTCCGGCCAGCTTGTTCCTCTAGATGCCTTCATCGTCGTATGGGGTGTATACCTCATAGCGAGATTTGTTCGTTTAACGCTTAATAGCGACATCGCGAAATTAACCCATCTATTATTGGGCATTTCATGAATACGAACAACAACACGACATGAAACATATCACTACAATAAATAAGCTGGGAGCTATCACGCTTGCAGGACTCATCTCAACTGGTGCGGCCTTTGCAGCAACCACTTCAGGTAAAGACGGCATGGTCTCCACAAGCAGCATGCATAACGAATACTCCGGAAATGGACTTCCTATGTTAGCTGTCGGAGTTCAAGAACTTGGCCTCGGCGGACACCTCAACTGGGAAGATAATACAGACTATAGCTTTGATATAAGCTACGGGCGCTTTATGACCCAAAACTGGCTTCTCGGCGTAGATGCTGGTGTTACCGGTATCAATAGTAATAAAGATTACCGTCTTGGAGTCTTCGCGGAATACAATTTCCTAACAGGCACAAAGTGGGTTCCCTTCGTCCGCACTGGACTCGGTTACTCAAAACCAGATGTAGGTAGCAGCGGTGTCACTCTTGGATTGGATGCAGGTATGAAATACTTCATGCGTCCAAACTTAGCCATTTACGCCTCTTTGGGTGGCGACTGGAATGTTACCGGCGACGGTAGCAGCGATGGCATTGCTAAACAGGTAGATCTTGGCCTTAGGTTCTACTTCTAGATTTTCTAGTCAGTCAGTATAGTTAAGACGGCACGGATCTATTCCGTGCTGTCTTTTTTATTTCTAGCTTTATGAAGAGCCGCGCCTCCGGACTTCGTGCCACAGAACATAGGGATAACGCAGAACGCGTAGCTACTTTGCAACGCATCTATGATCTCATTCCACTAACTAAAACTGCTCTTGCAGATATGGATTTGTTATTTTAAAAAAATCATCATGCATTTAAGCACACGTATTGGATCTCTATTCGTTTATGCACTTTTTTGCCTGCTTTTTTGTAGCACGTCCCACGCAGAAACCGTCGAGAACTTTAAAATTGATGGTGCCGATGTGTCATTGAAAATTCCGATTGTCGCAGCAGAAGGAAAGCCATGGCTCTGGATCGGTGAGTTTCCTGGTCATCTGAAATCACTCGAAACCGGGCTAGTCGAAAAGGGCTGGCACGTGGCTTACGTTTCACAAAGCAACAAATTCGGCTCTCCAAATGCCATGGCTGTTTGGGAAAAACTCTATACCGAACTACACGAAAAACGCGGACTTTCCGCCAAGCCCGCGCTGCTTGGCATTTCACGCGGTAGTCTTTACGTCAACGCATGGCTCCGCATTCATCCGGACCGAGCCAGCATCCTTTACCTCGATAACGGAGTCTGCGACATCCGATCATGGCCAGGTGGTTTTGGACTGACCAAAAAAGGCGCTGGCAGCAAAGGCGACTGGGCGAAATATAAGGCGGAGTTCGGCTTTGCGGACGACGAAACCGCCATCGAAAAATCCATCCGCCCAGTCGACAATCTTCTCCCCGCAATCAAGTCCGATGTTCTACTCATTTCCTGTCACGGCACCACAGATCACACGGTTCCCTATGAAGATAACGCCGGAAAACTTGTCGATTTTTGGAATCAAAACAAAGGCCGCGTGAAAATATTCCCAAAAGAAAACGGCGATCACCGCCCACATGGGCTCCCCGATCCCAAACCGCTGATTGATTTATTGGTAGCAGCGGC
Organism: uncultured Luteolibacter sp.; assembly: GCA_963925255.1. GTDB lineage: Bacteria > Verrucomicrobiota > Verrucomicrobiia > Verrucomicrobiales > Akkermansiaceae > Luteolibacter. Next base: position 283 of record CAWUUP010000186.1, on the reverse strand, counting down.
AAAATAACTGAAAATTAATTTCTAGGGGACAGGCAATCTGAATTCAACACGTCAGACACTTCACCCCCGCTATCTCAATTTTCTTACGAAAGTCCTCCCGCAGTTCATCTGTGATTAGCATATCCAACTCATGGGGTTTGACGAAAAAATGATCCGTCGCTTTGCCAAGCTTCGTGTGGTCTAACAACGCGCAACGCCACTTAGCATGATTCATCACTGTCGCTTTTAGCCGCGATTCCTCAGGATTCGGCTCACCGAGACCTAGCTCAGAATCATACCCATC
>CAWUUP010000185.1:0-3560 GCA_963925255.1 uncultured Luteolibacter sp. | reverse complement strand
TGGGACGATCATCGACGATTTTCCTTTGGTGGCGCAGAATCCTGCTACACCTAATCCAGTCACTGCTGGTAACCGGAGTGGCGATAGTGGGTTTGCGAGGTTTAATTTAGATCAACTTCTCGATGCAGGGGGGGAGCGCAGTGTTCAGGAATTCAATCGAGCTCCCGGAATCATCGGAATAAATGGTGAGATAAACGAAAAAACTTTCGCATTATTGATGCGTGGACTGGATCAGAAAAAAGCTGCTGACGTCCTAGCCACACCTTCAATTACCACCCGAAGTGGTCAGGTTGCATCCATCAAGATGGTTAAGGAATTTATTTATCCAACGGAATATGAGCCTCCAGAAATGCCCCAAAGTATCGATTCGGCTGCGACGCTACCAATTGTTCCAGCATTTCCTACCTCATTCGAGACTCGTGATACCGGAGTTTTTCTTGAGGTTTTGCCGACCGCTGATTCGAACCGTCAATACATTGATGTGGCATTAAAACCGGTAATGACAGAGTTCGAGGGATACGTGAATTATGGCGCTCCAATCAATCTTATCGCAGATAGCACAACGACTCTTCTTGCTAAGAATTCGATTTTGATGCCAGTTTTCAGTGTAAAAAAAGTGGATACCAGCATGGTTATCTCGGATGGAGCAACGGTTGTGGTGGGAGGCTTACTCAAAGATACCGTGGTCACTGTGAATGATAAAACTCCAATTTTAGGTAATCTTCCGATGGTAGGTAGCCTTTTTCAAACTAACGGTACGAAGCAAGTTTCCACAGCGATATTGTTTTTCGTAAATGTAGAACTCGTTGATCCAACTGGTAGGCCGTATCGTAAGCGCTAATTTCATTTCGATTATGCCATATTCTAAAAATGATCCTGAGAAGTATACGATTGAAGAAATGTTAGATCGGCTGAAAAGTCGTGATGACAGTAGCGGAGAGGATGACGGTGAGGATGACGGTGAGTTGGTTACTCGGAAGGATGGAACACAGGCTCTGAAATTTAGAAAACGTAACCGCCGGACAGATCAAACTAGGAGTAAGTTAAAAGCTCAAAACCAGCGCATGCAGTTGCTTCAAATCGCTGGTTTCATTATCTTCATAGTTTTATTACTAGTGAGCGGAGGTATTCTGATCCTGTATTTAAATAGTTCCAGTTTTCACGATAATTTAATTACTAAGATCGAAAAAGCATCTGGGAGTGAAGCTAAAATCCAACAATTTAGAATGAATCCCGCGACTGCATCTGCAGCACGTTTGGAAATGAATTGGCCGGAAGCGCATGCGTTAAATCGTGTGGAAATAAATACTTTGAGAGCGAAGATTTCTCCAATTAGCTTCGTTGGAAATGTTTTTCAGGGCGAAGAGATTGTTGCTGCTAAGGGAAATCTATTTTTGATGGCTCCGCATTCTCAAGATCTCTCGTCTGTTAAAGCAGCGAAGACTGGTGATTCCATGATTAAATTTAGTCGCTACTCCGTGACTAGTTTGAATGTCTTTTTCTCTGAGAAAATGTCATCGGATCTAATGATTGAGAACGTCGAGGCTTCATATTTGCCAATCAAGAATAATAAGGGTGGTGAGATACGATTGATTCAAGGTCTTCTTAAAATGAAAGGTTGGCCATCCTTGGCGCTTGATCGTTCATACATTCAAGTTAGCGGGCGTGAGTTAGATGTCAAAAGCATGCGGTTTCAAATTCCTGTCACGCCGAATCAGATGATACAAGAAAGTGGTTCGATACATCTATCAGGTATAATAAGTCCAATGGATGAAGATGTGACTCATAAACTATCAGTAGATTTGGATTCATTTCAAATCTCACATTTACTAGGTAGTAGTCTGGGTCAGTTTTTTCATGGTAAGGTCATAACAAATCCGGATGAAGTTTCGAACTCATTCCAATTTGCCCCCGGTTCTGGACAAGATGCTTTGTTAAAACTGAATATGTCGAATGCTCTCGATTCGCGCATCGCGCTCTCGCAATTTAAATTTTTGGGTCAACTGGCGATTGCTTTAGATGATCGTTGGTATGAATTGCCATTTTTTGATGACGAGGTAAAATTGTTAATGAAGAGAAGCAGTGTGATGATTGACCTCGAAGAAATTTATTTGAAACAACGCTCCAGAATGGTGGTTCAAGGTTCGATTTCGGTTAAGGATGTAAATGGAAATATTTCAGGAATGATTAAGGTCGGAATCCCTGAAATTATTATTGCTGCATCTGAGAATCGTCGGCTCGATGTGTTGTTTAGTCCCGTTAGGGATGGTTATCGCTGGATTAATTTAGAGATGGGTGGAAATAACGTTTCGCCAGTAGATAATTTCAAGGAGCAATATCAAGCAGTTTTACTTACGAATATCTCGGAACTAAAAACTGATTCAAAGACGGACGTCATCGATACGTTTGATCGTTTGATCGAAGTTAAATAAAATTAGCTAGGTTTGAGTATCTGTAGCCCAAGTAGGCAGACATCGTCGTCAAAGTGATGGGAATCTGAAAAATCAAGAACGGTTTCTATGATGTTTTCTAACCATTCTTCATTATCTTTTTTTGGATCTTGACTGGCGATTTGTAGAAGACGTTGATCCATGAACTGTTCGCCCTCATCATTCTCAGCTTCGAGAACTCCATCTGTGAAGAGGAGTAAACGCTGAACATCTGTTAGATCCAAGGTGTGGATGGGATAGGTTAAATTGTTAAGGAGTCCAAGAGCTGGTCCTTTGTCACCTCGTCCGGTGCAGAGTTGTTGGCTGAACTTATTGCCGACGATGATTGGTCCTGGATGACCAGCGCAGGAATAAGTCATCGATAATTCATTTAGGTCGATAATGCCATAGAAGGCTGTGGCAAACATTGTTACATCGGCACGTTTTAGTATGGAGGATAAGCCGGTATTTAGCTTTTCAAGGAATTGTGAGGCGCCTAGGTTACCATTGGATTGAGTGGTAAGAAGTCCTCTCAGCATCGCAACAACCAACGCGGCACGTACACCATGACCCATCACGTCGCAGATAAAAATCCCGTATCGGTTATCATTAAGATTGATGATCTCGTAGAAATCGCCAGCAAGTCCGGAGATAGGTAAATAACGCGAGCTAAAGAAAATCTGGTTTCCATTTTTGGAGATGGCGGGAGGATAGCCTGAGGTAGAGAGTGCTTGCTGGATCTCATGCGCAAGTTTGACTTCTTCTTCATAAGCGATGTTTTTCTGCTGAAGCTCATTTGCTAGTTCGGTTGCCTGGCGTTGAGCGAGAACCAGAGAAGTGACATCACTCGAGACTCCGAAAGTTCCTTTGATTTTACCGCTCCGGTCTCTCCATGGGAATTTCGAGGTTACGACGAAGGTTTCAGTTCCTTCTCGCCAAGTTTCGCACTCTAGCTGTTCCGTCATTGGAATACCAGTTTTGATGATTCGTTGTTCATCAGCATGTGCTTTTTTCCAATGTGCATTAGAAAATAAATCGCGATCGTGTTTTCCGATTAGTTTATCACTGGTTTTGAAGTTATGGTATTCAGTCATTCCTCGGTTGATCATAACGAAATTGGACTCCAAGTCT
>CAWUUP010000184.1:0-5222 GCA_963925255.1 uncultured Luteolibacter sp. | reverse complement strand
GGGGCTTATTCGTGCATCTTGGCGCATTATGGCGCACATGGCGAAAATCACCGGAAGGCCTTGGAATCTCTATAAACCTTTGAAACTAAAGGGAAAAGATGGCGGAGGGGGTGGGATTCGAACCCACGGAACCTTTCGGCTCTCCAGTTTTCAAGACTGGCGCAATCGACCACTCTACCACCCCTCCGTTAGGGAAAATCAAGTAAGTCGACGCGGATATGCACTCGTTGCGGATCGAGATCAAGGAAATTTCCGGTGGTAATGAGTGGGCTTTACCAATCAGTTGTCAGACCTTCGCGTTGCGCGAGCTCAAGTAACTCTGGGCGCATCGGCCATTCGTCGCAACGTTCGCTGATGGCGTGGCGTTTACTGGCGCCTTTGAGCTTCATGCAGCCAGTGTTATCGCCGATCTGGCGGACGGTATCGACTTCCTCCGGAGTGAAACGGACGTCAGGCATTTTTCCAAAATCGCGGATCTTATCCTCGATGAGGCGGGCGCCTTCTCCGGCCTCTTGAATGAAGGTGGGGACGACACATTCGACCGGGCTTTGGCTGAGATTCCAGATGCTGGCAAACTCGAGAAGACCGAGATGATACTTCTCAGCAATTGGCCGCATTTTATTGGCTTTCTCCATACCGTGACCGACCCAACCCTCAGGACGATAAGTGCGGTGATCTCCCGGTTTGAAAACGTGGTCAGGACCACCGAGATCATCGTGGAAGACTCCTCCGTAATCGACAACCCTTGTGAGGACTTTGATCCCATGTTTCTGGCAAGCTGGGAGCAGCAAGTTTGAAGGCCAAGGCTCAAGTGGATTGAGAATCAGCATGGTCCAATCGATGATCTCGCCGAACTTCTCAAAGAATGCTAGCAGGTCAAGGGTGAAGCCGTTGGCGGGGCCGGGAGCCATGCCGAGTTGTTTGGTGAGGCCGGTTTCTTTGGCTCGTGCCATGGCTTTCCAAACGGCCTCAGAGGTGTAGCCCAGATCGTCCGGGTTATGCAGCATGAGGAGGTCGAAATGATCGGTGCCGCAGCGTTCGAGGGAGAGCTTGGTGGCGCGTTGGACGAATTCATCGTAACCCTCAGGACCACGCAATTCTGGATCGGTGAAACGCGGATAGCCCTGCGAGCCATTGCGCTGACCATCATAAAAATCATGTCCGATCATTCCCACCAAAGAGTAGGTGGAGCGATCCATGTCTTTAAGAGCCTGCCCGAGCAGTTCATCGGCCTTGCCGTTTCCATAAACATCTGAAGTGACGAAGGTGCGGATGCCGGATTCGTAAGCGGTTTTGATGCAGCCGAGAAAACGCTCTTCAGAGAGGGTTTCTCCAAAGTGCATGAAGCGACCACCGCTCCAAGTTCCGTATGCCGTTTGTGTGAGTTGCATAATGATGTGTGGTTGATTTCCTGCGGAAGCTTCGACTCGGATCGTGGGTTTCCGCAAGTAGGAATAAGCACAGAGCAATTGAAGCGAAAAAAAATCGCAGGATGTGCGCCTGGCTCTGAGTGTTTTTTCGGCTACATCGATTTCAACAATGCCAGTTGGTTCCGCGCACGCACGAGGTTGTGGCCAGGATATTTGGTTTTGAAGTAGGTGTCTCCGAGTAAGTGGTCAGTCAGGAAACGAATCGCGAGTTCAAGAGTGATCACTTTTGGCGCCACGGGTAAAAGCTCGAGCTCTTCCGGAGTGAGAAATTCTCCAGCTGTCGACAAGTAACCTTCGGTCAATGCTTTGCGAAGTTTTTCATCGACGAAGACTTTCTTCAAATCCTGTTCATCTTCCGCGGTGCTCGAGGCCGCGGAGCGGACGAGGTCACCAAAATCGAATAGGGCGAGTCCGGGCATCACGGTATCCAGATCGATAACGATGGGAGGAAGTTCGGGATTTGTAGGGAATAAAATGTTAGAAATTTTCGTGTCGTTGTGAGTGATGCGCAGCGGCAGCCCCGCATCCGTCAGTAAAGCTGTTAGATCTTTTTGCGAGATGATGAAATCGACTTCAGCTTGTGCTCCAGCCAAGCGCTCCACGGGATTCTTTTCTACAGCTGCTAACAATTTTGCGAAATATGTCGGCGTGTGGTGAAATTTTGGAATGGTCTCGTAAAGAGTTGCCGGATCAAGATCTGCCAAGCGTGCTTGGAAATGACCAAAGGCAGCCGCGGCACGATACGCTAATTCAGGCGAATCAATTTTCTCAAATGTTTGGGTGTTTTCGTGAAATGGGTAGCAGCGCCAAACAGTGTTGTCGGAAAGTTTCAACCAGCTTCTGCCATCAAGTAGAGGGATCAAACAAAGTTGCTCGGTATGAGGATCTCTTGTGCCGATGTGACCGGTGACGTGGAAAATATTTTCCATCACTTTTTCCGGCTCGGGAAAGACAGCAGAGTTGATCGATTGCAGGATAAAACGGGTTTCGGTTTTACCGCTACGGCAGGTGATGGCAAATGTTGTGTTAATTAGTCCAGTGGCAATTTCTTCGTGATAAACCACAGGACCTGGTAGAATAAAGCGGGAAGCAATGTCTTGTAGGGTCATTTTCAACATGGATGTGAGATGGGGTGTGACGCTTAGTTTTGCAGCTCTGCAAATACCATGGTTCCCGTGGTGGTCTGCAATGTGGAGGTAACCACGGCGGTCACGGAGCTATCAATTTTTTCTGCGGCGTGATTCACCACAACCATGGTGCCATCGGGGAGATATCCCACCGCTTGATGATCTTCTTTGCCTGACCTAACGAGAGCGACTCGTAGTTTTTCGCCCATTGCTATCGAAGGCCTTAGAGCTAAATCTAGCTCGTTTAGATTAAGAACGGTTAGGCCTTGGAGCTTTGCGATTTTTGTTAGTGCTTCGTCCAGAGTTAACAAGCGAGCATTGAGAAACTTTGTGGTTTCGATTAAGCGTGAATGATTTTGTTTTTCTGGAGTAGTTTGCGCTTCGTGAATGGAAACCTGAATATCACGTGATTTCTGCATGGCGTCTAAATGGTCCAATCCGCGTTGAGCGCGTTGACGTTTTAAGCCATCGCCTCCACTCACTAACGTTTGAATTTCTTCCAGCACATAGTTTGGAACAATCAAGCGACTCCCAATAAATCCGGATTCAATCAATTTTAGGATTCTTCCTTCCATGATAGCCTCTGCGTCCAGCACGATAGGTTGCCCTGAGCTGGCGTCTTCGCGGAAACGCACATATGGAATGATGAACGCAAAATCTTCTCGGCTCCCTCTTAGAGCTAGAATTGCACCTAAGAATCCCAAGCTAGAAAACAAGGTTACATCAATAGCTAAGCGAAAAGAATGAATCAGATTTTGACTATCGTCTTGTGCTTCAAGGCGATCACGAAATACCAATTCTAACAAAGCGGATATTTCTACGCGAGTGAGAAGCCAAGCGCAGAACAAACCGACGCCCAGTCCGAAAGTTGCTGTTGAGAATCCACGCAGCGTGAAGCCTTCCAATAGCTTATCGATTCCAATGAAGATAAAGCCAACGCCTAAACCCATGACCAAGCCAGTTCCAATCGAGATTTCGATATGGGTATCTTTCGTGCTCAGCGCGATTGCGGCACCGGCTGCTTGGCAAACGAGTAGATAGACTAAACGGGCAATATTGACGGAGCGTTGGTTCATGCCAGTGAAGCCCATGGTTGTTGCAAGTCAGCCATGCTTCAAGCTGAAACCTTACCTGAGGAACATTTCGCCGTTCTAACCGACAACCTACAGATGCTCGTCCGCAGTCAGTTTGATATCTGAAAGAGCAGCGATGAAATCACCGAGAATTTCCGCAGGCACCATAATCGTGTCGCGATTTCCGCCTACATCTTCCGTGATCTTCACAACCATTCCGCGAGAGTTTTGCTTCAGATCGAGAAAAAAGGTTTTCCGATCCGATAAAATCTTTTCCGTATGCAACAAATCACTTTCCACTAGTCTTGCTTGGTTGTTAATCGCAACAACCATTAAGAAGCTCGTTTGATTGTCAAACCATTTCCTGATTCCATCCATGCGCGATCTACTCCCAAATCACCGCCCCGCCTTGGTCCTAGCACCTATGCAGGATGTGACGGATTTACCCTTCATGCGCGTAATCGCTCGCCGTAGTTTACCGGATTGGTTTGTCACGGAATATTTCCGGGTGCACTCCCACTCTCGTTTAAATTCCTATATTCTTAGGTCGATTTCTGAAAATGCCACAGGACGCCCCATCTTTGCGCAGATGATCGGTTGCGATATTCAAGAACTCACTCGCACCGCTAGAGAGCTGATGCAGTTTCCAGTCGCGGGGGTCGATCTCAACCTCGGTTGCCCCGCCCCGGTCGTGTATCGAAAAAACGCCGGCGGTGGATTACTGAGATTTCCCGACCAAATCGATTCCATACTCGGCGCTTTGCGCGATGCGATCCCGGGCCGCTTCACCGTCAAAACCCGTCTTGGATTTCATAGTCCCGATGAATTTCCCGTTTTACTCGAAACCTTCCGTAAACACGCGATCGATGGCTTGACAATCCATGGACGCACGGTCGCGGATCGTTACCAGACCGCCGTTCGGCCAAGTTTGGTAAAACTGGCGGTGGAAACCCTTTCCTGTCCCGTGATCGCCAATGGCAACGTGGTTGATCCGACCTCCGCGCTCAATTACCTCCAACAAACCGGAGCTGCCGGACTTATGATTGGCCGCGGCGCGATTCGTAATCCCTGGCTTTTCTCGCAAATAAACGCTGCTTTTGAGAACACGCCCCCTTTTCAGCCCACTCACCGCGACTTATTGGCATATATTCACGAGCTTTCTGACGAATTAGCCAAGGAAGCGCGATCTTTCGACCCCCTGGGGCATATTCAACGCATGAAAAAGACCCTGATCTACATTTGCGACGGGATTGCACCAGAATTTGAGCACGCTATCCGCCGTATGAAAACCCCTGAGGAATTTCACCACATTCTCGAGACTCACCTCGATCAGGATATGCGTTTGCCCGTATTACCCTCTCAAGATTCACAAATGTTCTGCGGATTCACGGAATTACTGTAATCTCTTGGTTCATTGTAAAGTTTTGTGGTGCGTCTGATTTTCAAGTGAAGTTGGCTGGAAAGTTGTCATGTGATTACTACTCAAGGGACGCATTGGAGGATACTCACGCTGTCTCCCTCGAAGAGCCGCCCGTGTCGGAATGAACTTCATTTGAATACTGGCGAAATTCTCGCTGAGGCACCAATTTTAG
>CAWUUP010000183.1:0-15851 GCA_963925255.1 uncultured Luteolibacter sp. | reverse complement strand
AAATGCAGCATTGAGATAAGTAAGAAGCCGATGAGAAAACCGGAAGGTATGAGCATAAATAATCCTACAACCGATGCACTAAGAAGAAGGTAGACTAACGCAAACCGTAACCAACCGCCAAGCGTCTGAATTCCGTAAAGCTGCCGTGCGAAGATCGTGTCGAGTGCGCCATGGGGAATACCTAGCAAGACGATGAGCGATGCGACGACGATCAATTCGACCCGCGAATCGAAACGCGCGGCGCTAACGGCTACAACAGCTAACACGATTGCTCCAATACTGAAGGCAAGGCCTTGGATTCGCAGCGCATTCATCTGCTCGGATCTCCTTTCCGCAAGTTTGGTCTAGGCCACAGCACTCGGGGAATTTCCCTCAGAAACAGCCATGGCGGCAGAGCTAAAACGATGGCGGCGTAATCGGTCATCACCGCATGATCGCTCATGAAACGTATGATCCGGCGCGGATCTTCGAGTGCGAATAGCGCTAAGAAAAGCTCGGGAGCCTGCTCCGGGTGGGCGCGCAGGACGCGGAGAAAGAGCGCATCCATCGCACGGGTAATCCAGGGGTCGGATGGATGCGACAGTGGTGGCTGGCCTGTAATCAATTCCGCGGCACATCCGGCCGCCCAGCGTTGGATGCGTTGAAATGCAAAACCCGAGGCAGCGCGGGCGCCACCCGCTGCCACGCCGACCCGAACGTGGGAAGCATCCGTTGCGCGATCAAAAGCGGCCTGACCCATTGGCAGCACCCCGTGCTCAGTGCGTAGCACCTTATGACTCAATCCACCGATTTGTTGCTGGATGTAGGCGGCGAGTTCCTCCGCGAGATCTTCTTGGCCGAGCGGGTCGGGTGCTAAAACCGTGACTTCCACCAGTGCACGGCGAGGCGAAAAAGGCAGTAGGTAAAGAAAGGCGATTCGCTCATTTTCACTGGGTGAAAAATCCATCAACCGAGCCACGCCGGGATCGAAGCAGTCTGTATCACACTCGATCTCTTGGCCGCTAAAAGACTGCCACAACACAGCAGCACCCCGCTCCGGCATTCGTTGGGGCCGCGTGTCGATAAGTCGCTTCGCCCAGCGCGAACCGCAGCGCGTCTCGACCCGCCATAACCCGCCTTCCTTGCGCGGCTCGCTAATGACCGGCTCATCCATCGCGAGGGTAATACGAGCTGTTTTGGCCAGTGCCGCAGTCGCATGAGCGTAAAATTTTTCCGCGGGAATCATCGCGTATGGCATGGTGTGGCAGTCGACACTGACCCGGCGTCCGCGATGCGCGAGCGTGACTATCGGCCAGCGATGTTGCACGAGTTCACGCAAGTGTGCTGAACCATCGTCCCAGAAGCACCAAGTCCGATCATTGGAATAGTGCGACCGGCTTTCGAGGATAACGATACTGGGACAATTTTCCCGGTTAGCAGCCAGTTTCAGCGCGAGACTCAGGCCCGCGCAGCCACCGCCTAGGATGAGAATGTCGGACTCAGTTTCCATGGCTGGTTTTTATCCCGGGTAAGCCGCGCAAGGCGCCGTGTAGGCTGCTATCGTGTTGTGAGGGAAATTTCCAAAACGCGCTCCGCAACGGCATACTGAGCAGCGCTTGGGTGGTGAGCGCCGCTTTTTCGCCATCAGTCACCACGACACGACCGTTCCAATATTCGCAGTTAGCGGTGCGCAGTCGCGTGCCAATCGCTTGATAGACTCTGGCTGCCACGAGGATGCCGCATCGCGCGCGGAGCGGCAGATACGACAGCCCGCTTTCACCGCTCGCATAATACCGATCCGCTGAGCTCAGCAGTGCCGCAACGCACTCGCGGAGCCTAGGGCACAGCATTTCTGAGGGGAAAATTAACTCAGCCGGCGACAGCTCGCCGATCATGGATGCGGGCAAATAAATGCGGCCCGCGGCAGCATCTTCGGCAACGTCACGGGAGATATTGGTGAGTTGCATGGCGATACCAAGATCGACCGCATAAGCATGAGCGACCGGAGATCGCACATCCAACACTCCACACATCATAATGCCCACCGTCCCAGCCACGCGGTAACAGTAGCGGTAAAGTTCTTCCTCATCCGCAATCCGCACAGTATCGAGATCGGAGCTCACTCCCGCGATCAACTCCAGTGCGATCTCGGGAGAAATTTGGCATTCCTTCATCAAGCGGATTCCATCGCAAATCACAGGATCGGCGGATATGCCCGTGATGATCGAAATGCGGGCTGCATCCAGTTTTTCTCGCGCGTTTGCAGTAGACGTGCTTTCGTCGGCGAGATCGTCAAGATGGCGGCAGAATCCGTAGAGGCGAGTCGCTCTTGCTGCATGGTTCTTTCCGAGAAGTCGCCGTGCCCAGTGGAAGCTGCGTCCTTTCGAGGCGAGCGCTGCATCGGCAGCGGCGAGAGCTTCGGGCTTATCGATTACCAGTTTCATTTCTTCACCGCAGCGGGGATGAGTGCGTCCACGACTTTCGCCGAGCATAGCACGCCGGGCATTCCTGCTCCCGGATGGGTTCCTGCTCCCGTGAGATAAAGATTTTTGATGCCCTCAGCCCGATTGTGAAATCGGAACCAAGCTGACTGCCGGAACAAGGGTGCTACGGAAAATCCCGCGCCGTGAACACTCAGGTAATCGTCGCGAAAGTCTTCCGGCGTCTTGTAAAAATCGGCGGTGATACTCTCGGCGAGACCTGGCAAAATTGTGCGATCCAGTGCAGTGACGATACGATCACGCAGACGCGGGCCCTCGATTTCCCAATCAATTTTTGCCTGTAAATTCGGCACCGGACAGAGGACGTAGAAGCTATCGCAACCCGGCGGCGCAAAGCTCGGATCGGTCGCTGTGGGACGATGTAAATAGAGGGAAAAATCGTCTGCTAGAACTTGTCGATAAAAGATGTCTTCCAAAAGTTCACGGTAGCGAGGACCCATCCAGATGGTGTGGTGTGCCACCTCGGGGTAGGTTCGCGTTGTCCCAAAGTAGAGGACAAAAAGCCCCATCGAATAATGCGCTGCGGAGAGCTTCATGCGGGTCGATGCAGCCTGGTCGGATGGCTGGATCATATGCCGATAAAGATGAGCTGCGTCGGCATTGGAAACGATGACATCTGCGGTCCTCACGCTACCGTCGGCCAGCGTTACACCTTTCGCGGTGCCGCCTTGCACATCGATCTTCTCAATGGTTGTATCCAGCTCAATTTTGATGCCGCGCCGTTCCATCAAGTCGCCGAGCGCACGCGTGATTGCGCCGGTGCCGCCCATCGCGAAATGAACACCATACTCCCGCTCGAGATAGTGGATCAAGACGTAGATACTGGTTGTGTCAAAGGGGTTGCCTCCGACGAGTAATGGTTGGATCGAGAACGCTTGCTGGAGTTTCGGATTGGAGAGATGTCGCGACACCATGCCCCACACAGTTTCATAGTTACGCAGCCTGATTAGCTTTGGGATCTGACGCACCATCGTCATGAAGCGGTGAAAAGGCTGAGCGGAAAGTTCAGTGAAACCGACCTCAAAGATGCGCTTGGATTGAGCAAGCAGGGCAAGGTAGCCCGCACAATCCTGCGGGTCGATTCGGGCGATCTCAGTAAGCGTCTCCTCCAGCGTGCCGCCGTAGTCAAAGTGGCTACCGTCATCATAGTGGAAACGATACCACGGCTTAACCGGGACAAGCTTCACATAATCTGAGAACCGCTCGCCGAAGAGCTCAAACAGCTCCTCAAACAAAAAAGGCGCGGTGATGACGGTCGGGCCAGCGTCATGACGGAAACCGTCGCGTTCAAACACTTGGGCGCGGCCCCCTAGATTTGTGCAACGATCCATCAGTGTAACATCATAGCCCTTTGCGCGGAGCCGAAGTGCTGCTGCGATCCCCCCAAAACCTGCTCCAATGACGATTGCCTGCACGAAATTATTTCCTTAAACCTAAAGCCGCTGGCACAACGCCAAGGCAAGAGATCGGAGGAATATGCCCGCTCCGTTCGGTAGACGATCCGCCAATTCGATAGCCGTGTTCAGGTGCTGCAGACCGATCTCGCGAGCGACCGCCTTGGCGTTCAGTTCATGGCCTGCAGCTTTCAAAACTAAAAGCGCATTGACCGCACTCGGCCCGTCATCGCCGCCGGCATCGCTTTCAACATCTTCCATGTCGTCCATGATCTGATAGCCGATGCCAAAAGCCTCAGCCGCGAGCCTAGCCTCGCCCATCCACTCTCTTTTACCGGACGCTGCCAAAGCTAGCTCCAGTGGCAAGCTGAACAAAGCGCCCGATTTCCAAGCGGCAATTTTCTCATAAACTGCCATGTCTCTGACCTGTTGCCCCTTTGTAGAAAAATTGGCGCATTGACCGCGTACCACCAGCGCGGTGCGTGCATGAACGAGTGTGATTAAATCCGGTAGTAGCCGACAATCACTGACCGTTGCAAGTGCACCGTAAGCTGCGGATAAGAGCAGGTCTCCTGTGCATATTGCCACTTCGTCGCCGTAGGCCGCCCACACCGTCTGATTACCGCGGCGGATATTTTCACGGTCTTGCAAATCGTCATGCACGAGCGATGCGTTGTGCAAAAGTTCGGCAGTTGCAGCGAGTGCGATGGAATCTTGAGGTGAAAGATCGAGCGCGACGCCTGCTCCAAGCGCAAGGCGCGCTCGCACCCGTTGACCACCTGCGGCTAAATGACTGACGGCGGCCTGGGCGGAATTGGACATCATGTCTCTTCCAGAGGGCTCCCCGCGAGTCACTAAGCTGATCATCACTTTTTCCACCTCATCGAGCAAATCGTCCGCTACTGCCGAGGATAAACCGGTAGCTGTTAGGGGACGTATGCTCATGGATGAAAATAGTGAGTTACCATTTACTGCCATGCGCTGGCAGTAAACGATTCGAGTTTCGTTAAGGCTTGGGAGTTGGAGCTATCAGCACCTGACTGCCGCCCTTGCGAAGTTAATTAAGCTTTGGAAGAACCTAGGGCTTTGTCACTCTCGCTGGTCGCAGCGACCCAAATGATCACGCCGAAGGCGATCTTATTGACGACATCCGCGAAGTTATACACCACATTCAAGAGTACCATGCTTTTTTCGGGACTCGCTCCAGTGAGATAGCCCAGGAAATATCCAATCGGATAAATCGCCCAACCAATCACCACAATCCAACGCATGACGTTGAAAGCAGACTGCACTGCTGGGGGTGCTGAGTTAGCATTGATTTTTCCAGCCTCGCCGAAAAAGATTTCCCAAAGGATAAATGCCCAGCCGGCCATTCCGATGATGAATGCAACCCAAGTGTCCATATACCCGGCCTCGCCGAGATATCCACCGACAAGCATCACGATCGTTCCGATCATCAAGCGCCAAAACACGCCACCAGGAACCTTGGTGATCGCTGAGAGAATTAAGTAAAATTCGACCATCAGCAAAGGAACCGTGATCAACCAGTCAATGTAGCGAAAAACCGTTGGGGTGCTTCCTGTGGCCACCCACACGTCGCGCATGTAGAAGTAGTGCGTAGCGGCAACCATCGTCACCAAGCCGGACACCGTGAGGGAAGTTTTCCACTTCGGGGTGACACGCTGCGTTTCCAAAAAGAAAAATGCAGTCGCCGCCACGAGGGCCATCGAGATAATCCAGAAGGAAATCCCGACGAGATCGTCTGATTTGAGATCGCCACCACTGTTAGGTGTGGCGGCAAATGCGTTGCTGGTTGAAAGCAAGCCGAGCAGGGCAAGCCCCGATACTTTTGAGATGATGGATTGAGGAATCAGGTTCATAGGTATTTTTTTATTAAGCAAAAAATCAAATAGTATTCAGGCGTTTAGAAATCAAGTTTTTTTTTGGTCCGATAAGGCACAAAGAACTAAAAATGGATTTTTTCGTCAAATCGATTGGTGCTGACAGTTCGGGCGATCGGGTTTCGTTATCACATGACTCATTGATGCATTATAATGCTTTAATTTATTAGGAATTTAGCTATGAAGTGTTCTCGGGTATCAAATTTTCCAGTAAAATGAGCAATCGATGGTTTAAGGAGTTTATACTTCTTGAGATTGTCATTCAAAGTAAGCTGCTCGCCGTTTACGGTTTCGACGCGGAAATTCGCGATAAGCGCGTTTGCCTTGCCGCTGTGGCGAGTGCAGACCACCGAGGCGGGGTAGTTACGATCAATGAGCTGCGAGCTCCCACATTTCCCTGAGTTGCTCGATGCTTTCTTCTAAAAGCGTGAGATCGAATTCGTGGACATCTACACCTTTGCCGAGATCTGCGAGTAGAAGGACGGTCAGCTCACCACCGAGGTGTTCACGGAATTCGTCGAGGCCGGCTAGGACGCGGCGGTTGCCTTTAGCATCGGTCCAGTCGAGTGCTGGATGATAGGTTTTCAGGCCTAGGTTTATTAGAACGCTGATGATGCGATCTGCGTTTGCTTTGGTTAGAAAACCGATTTTCTCAGAATAAATGGTATCAAGTGCAAGGCCTACCGATACTGCTTCGGCGTGGGAGAGTTGATAGTTGGTGAGAGACTCCATTTTGTGGGCCGCCCAGTGGCCGAAGTCGAGAGGTCTGCTAGAGCCGGTCTCGAAAGGATCGCCACCTAGCGCGATGTGACGCGCATGAAGTAAGGCCGAGCGTTTGATGCATTCCTCAAAAGTCTCGCGATCCAGTTGCGAGAGAGCCGTGACATTTGCTTCGATCCATTTGAAAAATTCGGCATTTTTCACTAGCGCAACTTTCACAGCTTCGATCAAGCCAGCGACACTCGATTCTGGATCCTGTGTTTCAAGTAATTTGAAATCATTGATCACCGCAAACGGAACTGAGAACGAACCGATCCAGTTTTTTTTATTAAACGCATTAATCGCGTTTTTGACACCCACTCCGCTATCGTCTTGTGAGAGGGTTGTGCTGGGAAAGCGAACGAGTCGCACTCCGCGGTGAGCGGTTGAAACTGCGTAGCCGACCGCATCTAAAAATGCGCCACCACCAATAGCGAGCACGTAGGAGTGGCGATCGATGTGACTTGTATCGATTTCTTGCCAAACTTTGTGGATGAGATCCTCATCCGCTTTGCACGCCTCACCGCCAGCAAAAATCCTGACTCCGCGGAAATCGAAATCGAGTTTTTCGAAGTAGGCGTGTATTTGATCTGGGAGAGCTTTCCAAGCTCCGGCCACCGTGGATTCTAAGAAAACTAGCACTCTGCGGCCACCGCCCTCAGAAAGTACATCTGCCAACCCTGAATTCGACACAGCAAATGCATCACGGGTGAAAATCACACGGTGTTTAAAAGTGATGGGTATGTCGAAGTCGTGGCGATCCATGAAATCTATTCGTGAGTGAGTGGTTAGTAAGCTGATATACTCTACCTAGCCAACCTTTCTTTCCTGAAAGTGGTGTAAGCATTTTAGGCTTTGCTCGCTTGGGTTTTGGCTAATGGTTCTTTTATGTCTGATGAAATCACGCTTTTCGAAAGCCAATGGCTCGGTCTCTACCGGAAGGGACATTGGGACTATGTGCGCCGTCCCAACTCCGATGCTTGTGTTGGAATCCTTGCAATAACCGACAAGGATGAGATTTTATTAGTCGAACAATTCCGTATCCCGTTGGGAAAAAAAGTCATCGAAATTCCCGCCGGTTTGGTGGGCGATGAGCCCGAGTTCCAAGGCGAGAGCCTGGCTGAAACGGCGGGTCGTGAGTTATTAGAGGAAACTGGCTATCGAGCGGGGCGTATCGAACTGCTCATTTCATCACCCACTTCCGCGGGCATGACTCCCGAAATTACGCATTTATTTTACGCAACGCATTTGACTCAGGAAAATGAAGGAGGTGGTAATGCGAGCGAGGATATTGAAGTCTATAAAGTTCCCCTGACTGGGCTCCGTGATTTTCTTACTAAGAAGCAATCGGAAGGCATGATGGTTGATTTCAAAATCCATGCAGCGTTAGCAGGGGCAGGACTTCGGTTTTAGAGGAATTTGGACTTTCATTAGATTGATTCCAGACATAATGTAATAGGATAAGCATCGATTAAATTGCCCCCGAAGCGCTCCGGTTACCAACTAAAAAGCGCGCTTTGCTTGCCGCTACGCTATGGGAAAGTATTCAAGACCCATATCAGCTTGCTGTGGATTTAGAGGATGGAGAGGCTGTATCATTGGCCGTTTTGAGAGATAGAGTCTGGTGATGTATCTGCCTTGTCTCATGAGGAGTTCATGAAGCGTATGCGAGAATGAGGGTTGAGTATCATCCTGTTCTTGAAAGGGAGTTGATTGAGGTGCGTGACTACTAAAACGCCCAATCGCTTGGTCTCGGTGACGATTTTATCAATGAATTTGAGCGGCAGATATTTCTAATCGCATCCATGCCTGAGCGCTGGATGCTAGTGCGTGATAATCTTCGACGTTCGCTCATGAAGCGTTTTCCTTATGTGATATTATTCCGTGTGATCAACAAAGAGATATTGCGAGTTACGGCGGTGAAACACGAGCGAAGACATCCTACATCCGGCAACTATAGAAAATAATTCAGATGGCCTCAGGAAAACGCAGGGTCATAACATTTTCGTAGCTCTCGCCCGGAAGAAGAATGGAGTTAGGAAAGTGCGGCTTGTTAGGCGAGTCAGGAAATAATTGTGGCTCAAGGCAGAACGCAGAGTTGCTGTGGCCGAAGGGAGAGGCGAGGTAGAACTGGAGGCCGGGTTGATTCGTGATTAGTTCCATCATACGTCCTGAAGCCGGATCGAAGCAGCGAGCGTTGGGTTCGTTAGATAATGGATCCAAGACAAAAGTGTGATCAAAACTGATGCCAGCAGTTTCCAATTTTTTTCCGATAGGGATCTGCGTTTGGAAATCGAAGCCAGTTTCTTGAACCGGGCAAAGCTCGCCGGTGGGGATTAAAGTGGAATCGACCGGAAGATATTTCTCTGCACGGATTTGTAGCTCATGGTTAAGGATGGAGTCCTCGGGATTGCCTGTTAGATTGAAATAAGGATGGCAAGTCAGGTTGACGGGCGATGCTCGATCGGTGGTAGCAGTTGCTTTCCAGGTTAAGAAATTTTCACCAAGGATGTAATCGATCGTCACATCGAGGTTGCCGGGAAATCCTTCTTCGCCTGCAGGAGAATGATAGGAAAAGCGAACGGCGTGATCTGAGAGGATTTCGGTTTTCCAAAAGACGTCGCTAAATCCTTTGTAGCCTCCGTGTAAGTGATGAAGCCCCTGATTTTTGGAAAGTTGATAATGCATACCGTTGAGGGTGAACTGCCCGTTCGCGATGCGATTGGCGTAGCGCCCAATGGTGCAGCCGAAATGTGGATCGTTTTTTGACCAGCCCTCTTCACTGTCGAAACCAATGAGAATGTTCGCCATCCGACCCTCCCGATCCGGCACGAAAAGGCTGCGGAGAGTTGCGCCTAGGGGGTGGACGGTGGCGGTGATGCCGGTTGAGTGTCTGAGGGTGATGGACATGCTGAGGAAGGGTGAACTGTGAAGAGTGAAGAGAGAATACAAAAGATATGAATGCCGAAATTTGGGGCGCAACTATCTACTTTGACAGGGCGCGACTGGAGTCACGCGGTCCAAAAAGCTGATTTTAGATGGTTCTGGCTGTTCTCGCTCTTGTGTCTTACGTAGTAATTAATTTCTGATTTCTTCTCTGCTCTTGCGGTGTGGGCGAAGTTGGGCAACATTTGTCTCATGCAAGCGGTGACCGATAGATTAAAGAATTTCCTACAGTTTGTGGCTGTGAAGCTGATTGATAAGCCGGAGCAGGCGCAACTGAAAGTGGCTGAGCTTGGGCCTAAGCGCTTGAGATTCAAGCTGGTGCTGGGTCGTGAGGACGTGGCGATGCTGATCGGCCGGAATGGATTCACTGCATCGGCCATTCGCAGTGTTTTGAAAGCAGCGGCTGAGAAAGAGGGGGTCCAAGTGACCTTGCAGATCCATTCTCATGAGGAAGAAGCTGAGCTGATGGCGAGGGAGGCATAAGATTTCTCTGGAAGCGCGACTGGAGTCGCGCGGTCCAAGCGTTTTGAAATTTCAAACTTCGAGGATGTTTTTTACTGTAATTCCTCCAGTTTCGTGCAATCCATCCGCGCGCGGTGGGTTTCACGGACGACTCCGGAACCTCCCGTTTTATATTTTACCTTCCATGTCTGTCGAGCTGACCCGCAATTTCTCCATCATTGCCCATATTGATCATGGGAAAACTACGCTTTCTGATCGCCTGATGGAGATGACCAGCACGGTGACCATGCGTGAGAGTTCGGCTCAGCAATTGGACTCCATGGATTTGGAGCGGGAGAAGGGGATTACGATCAAATCCCACCCAGTGGCCATGGAATACAAGGCGAAGGATGGAAAGACCTATAAACTCAACTTGCTCGATACGCCGGGACACGTGGATTTCTCGTATGAGGTTTCACGAGCGCTCGCTGCCTGTGAGGGCGCGATCCTGATGGTGGATGCAGCACAGGGCGTGGAAGCCCAAACCGTGGCTAACCTCCACCTCGCGGAGCAGCAGAACCTTAAAATCATTCCTGTCCTTAACAAAATCGATCTTCCTGCAGCGGATGTGCCGAAGTGCAAAAAGCAGCTCGAAGATATTCTCTGCATCCCCGCAGAGGATTGCATTCCTGCATCGGCCAAGGCTGGGATAGGGATTGAAGAAATTTTAGAAGCCATCGTCGCACGCGTTCCCGCACCTGTGGAAAATCCCGACAAACTCCTGCGGGCCACTGTTTTCGATTCGCTCTACGATACCTATCGCGGCGTGGTTTCCTATGTGCGGGTGTTTTCCGGAACAATCAAACGTGGCCAGCGGGTCAAACTTTTCGCGACAGATAAAACCTACGAGATCAAGGAGGTCGGCGTGTTCACTCCGAAAATGAGTGTGCGGGATATCCTACTGCCAGGCGATGTGGGTTATGTGATTGCGAACATGAAATCTGCCAGCGAGGTGAAGATCGGCGATACCATGACCGATTCCACCCATCCCTGCCCAGAGGCGTTGCCGGGTTACAAAGAAATTCAGCCGATGGTGTTTTCGGGAATCTATCCGGTGGATTCATCGGATTACGAGGCCTTGAAAATGGGAATGGGCAAACTCCAGATCAACGATCCAGCATTCACCTTTTCTCAAGAGAGCTCAACCGCTCTTGGTTTCGGTTTCCGCTGCGGTTTCCTCGGATTGCTGCACATGGAGATCATTCAGGAAAGGCTCCGCCGTGAGTTCGATATGGATGTGATCTCAACCTATCCATCGGTTATTTATCATGTGGATCTCACCGATGGCACACATGTGGTCGTGGACAACCCGACCTTGTTTCCTGATGCCCAAGTCATCCAAGAAATCCACGAGCCAGTCGTGAATGTCTATATCATGGTTCCTAGTGAATACATCGGCGATATGATGCAACTCGTGCTCGAAAAACGTGGTGAGGTGACCAATACCGAAACCATCGACGACATGCGCGTGATGCTTTCCAGCGTGCTTCCGCTTTCGGAAATCCTCGTCGATTTCAACGATCGCTTAAAATCCCAGACCAAAGGTTACGGATCGATGGATTACGAGCATGCCGGTTACCGCGCAGCAAAAATGGTCAAAATGGATATGCTGATTGCCGGCGATCCCGTTGAGGCGTTTTCAACGATTGTGCATCGCGACAAAGCCGAGGGCTACGGCCGCAAACTTGCTGAGCGCTTGAAGGAAGTGATTCCTTCGCACCTTTTCGTCGTCGCCATCCAAGCTGCCGTCGGCGGAAAAATCGTAGCGCGTGAATCGATCTCCGCGATGCGCAAAAACGTGACAGCCAAATGTTACGGCGGTGACATCTCGCGTAAGCGTAAGCTGTTAGAGAAACAGAAAGAAGGTAAGAAAAAGATGAAGATGTTCGGTAAAGTGAACATCCCTCAAGATGCCTTTATTAAAGTGCTAAAAAGTGGGGATTGAGAATAAACTGTAGCAACGATCGACGGCCTTCCTGCCTTCCTTATTCTAACAATTCAGTGCGGAGATTGATAACTCAGTAAATCTTGAGTTTTTGATAATTCATATCAATTCGCCTCTGGGTGGTTGCAATAGGTGTTCATTTGATCCATATTCCGATCCGTGTCGGAGAAAATTTTAGATAAAGGATTATTGAAAACGCCGGGAGCGGCGTTGAAGGAGCATTTTGGGTTCTCGAAATTCCTCGACGGGCAGGAAGAGGTGATTTCGGAAATTGTCTCTGGGAAAGATGGTTTAGTGGTGATGCCGACAGGTGGTGGTAAGTCGCTTTGTTTTCAAATTCCCGCGCTTTGTTTTCCGGGAGTGACTTTGGTGATCTCTCCGCTGATAGCGTTGATGAAAGATCAGGTGGATGCCTTGGTGGCGCGCGGGATTGGCGCGACCTTGATTAACTCGACCCTGTCATGGCCGGAACAAAAGGAGCGGCTGGATGGGATGCGGCGCGGCGATTTTAAATTGGTCTATGTCGCACCAGAGCGATTCCGCGCTGAGAGTTTTCTGCGAGCGCTGGAAGGGGTTGAGATTTCGTTGTTTGCTATCGATGAGGCGCACTGCCTTTCGCAATGGGGACATGATTTCCGTCCCGATTACATGCGTCTTGGAAAAGCGTTAGAAAAAATTGGCAGACCGCAATGCGTGGCTTTGACTGCGACCGCAACGCCAGTTGTCAGGCAGGATATTTTGACGGTGCTTGGGCTGCGTGAACCATTCGAGCGGGTCAGCGGATTTTCTCGACCGAATCTGTCGCTTGGGATTACGTCGGTGGATAAGACGGCGCAAAAAGATGAGCGAATCAAAGCCGTGATCGCTGCGCACAAGACGGGAATCATTTATTGCGCGACACGAAAAAAGGTTGATCTCGTTTCCGAGACGCTCGCGAGCTGGGGAGTGAATTGCGTTTCCTATCACGGAGGAATGTCGGATCAGGAGCGGGTTAAAGCGCAGGAGGTTTTCATTTCTAAGAAAGTCGATATCGCGGTGGCAACAAATGCTTTCGGAATGGGGATTGACCGAGGTGATGTGCGGTTTGTGATTCATTATGAAATTCCCGGAAGCGTGGAGGCTTACTACCAAGAGGCGGGTCGGGCGGGTCGCGATGGCGAGGCGGCGGTATGCGAGTTACTTTTCAATTACGCCGACACACGGACGCAGGAGTTTTTCATCGATGGTGCCAATCCATCTGCGGTGACGGTGCGGCAGGTTTATCAATACCTGCTCAACGAGGCAGATCAGAATCACGAAGTGTTTCGCACGCTTGAAGAAATGGCAGATCACGCGGATGTAAGAAACTCGATGGCGGTGGGTAGTGCACTATCAGTCCTAGCGCGTGGAAGATTTATTGAGCGTTTCGATGTTCAGGGAAAACGGATGCGCGGCACGCGGTTATTGCAACCGGATCTTTTAACCAGAGATCTTGCCTTGGACGAAGATGCGATGGAGAAAAAGGACGCTCGGGATCGCGAGAAGCTCAAGGCGATGGTGGAGATGAGCTACGCACGGACCTGCCGCCAGCAGTGGATTCTGAATTATTTTGGTGAAGCAGACGCGGAAACGTGTGGGAACTGCGATGTCTGCCGAGAGCGCAATGCCGGAGATTTTCGGAAGCCAACAGCAGAGGAAAAGTTGTTGGTGCAGAAAGCATTGGCAGGAGTTGCGAGGATGTCGCAGCGCAACAGCGATGGTTGGGAGGGGCGGTATGGAAGAGGGCGGATCATCCAGATGCTTTCTGGAAGTAAATCGCAGGACATTCTCAACAACCGTTTAGATCAACTCACGACCTATGGGATTCTCGCGGATAAAAGCACGGGCTATCTCAACGCCTTGTTTCGCTCTTTAGCCGAAGAAAGTTTGGTGATCACTCAAACAGGCGAGTATCCGCTGATGACACTTTCCGAAAAGGGTGATTCGGTGATGAAGGGTGAGGCTGAATTCGATCTCCGCTGGCCGGATGAGGTGGCGAAGCCTCAGGGACTCATGGAAAAGGACTTTGATCCTCAACTATTCACGATGCTGAAAGATCTACGGTTCAAAATTTCCAAACGAGCAGGCGTTCCGCCTTACGTTGTGTTTTCTAATAAAGTTTTAGAATCGCTCACGAAATACATGCCAACCAGCAGCGAGCAGGCGACAGAAATTCCGGGTATCGGTGAGGGGAAAGCAGCTAGCTACCTGCCAGCGTTTCTAGAAATGATTCAAACATACCGCGCGATGAAATGATTACGGCTCCGGCGACTCGACGATGATCGCTTGCTGCGAAATATCGGGAGCGGTTGGTTGAGCCACCGTGAGTCCATCTTTTGGTGGCGCTAAGGGAGTTCCTAGCAGGCTCATTATTGCTGATTTTGGGGCTGCAATGACAGGACGGGAGATTTTAGCACGAGAACCTAAGTCCGCGATGCTCACATCCTTAGCGGCGCGTGCTTTTTGTAAAAAATCTCCGAGGCTCCGTGCATGTTAAATTCAAAAATAGACAAGTCTAATCTGCTCCTGATGGCAGCCCATGCAGTAGCTGACTTTAATCTAGCGAATATTTCGACTTTGGAAGCTAAAGTCTTTCGTTTTAGAGTGCTATTGACCTTGACTGGATGCGGGGACTGTAGACGCTTTCCCGGGACACCCAATCATTATGACCTTGAATACATTGCTTCTATCCTCAGCTAAATCTTTCCTGAGCCGGTTTTCTCTTATGACTTCCGTGATTCTGACTTTCAGCTCAGGAATCAGCATAGCTCAAGATTTCGAGGGGAAAAAAATCAGTGAAGTTTCCATTCGTTATGTCGGTAAGAAAACCGTCGATGAAGCCAGATTACGCAACCTGATGTCCACTAAAGCTGGATCGATCTACCGCTCTGAGAATCTGGATAATGACATTAAAACCCTTTATGAATCTGGTTTTGTCGATAACGTGAAGTTTCTTGCTGATTCAGCTGGAGATAACGTCCAAGTGATTGCTGAGATTCAAACACGTCCCGCAATCAATGGAGTGGGCTTTGTTGGAAATACGATTTTCACCGATCAAAAACTCGCAAAGGAGACCAAGCTGAAGTCCGGTGGAACCATGAGTGATGGCGAAATTCTCGAGGCTCGTCGAAATCTCGAGAAGTATTATCAAGGATATGGATATCCAGATGTTTTGATTTCCCATCGCACGCAAGCTACGGGTCAAGAAGGACTTTCAGATTTAATTTTCGTGATTGATGAAGGTTCTAAAAACGAGGTTCGTAAGATCCGTTTTGAGGGCAACTCTGTTTTCGCTTCGGCAGATTTAAAAAAGGAGATGAAAACCAAAGAAAAAGGTTGGTTTTCATGGCTGACCAAATCGGGACGTTTTGAATCGACCACTTTGGATGACGATCTCGATTCGGTTTTGGATTTTTACCGTAGCAAAGGTTACCTACGTGCAAGTAGCCCAGGGATTCGTCGTGATCCAGTAAAGGATGGACGTGTGGATATAGTGATCCCGATTTCAGAAGGTGAAAAATATACGGTTGCAGGTATCAGTTTTGGACCGATGACCGTTTTCAAATCTGAGGAGCTATACCCATCGATGACCTTGAACGGAGGAGATGCATATTCCTCTAAGGAAATGCGTGACGATATTAAAATGATTCGTAGTTTCTATGGCTCACGTGGTTACGCTGATGCAGTTGTTTCTCCAGACATTAAAGATGCGGGTCCGAATGAGGTTTCAATCAAATATATGATTACAGAAGGTTCCCGCTATCGCGTAGGACGCGTGAACATCCAAGGAAACTCAAAGACGAAAGATAAAGTGATTCGTCGTGAGATTCCGATGAATCCAGGTGACTGGTTCAATACGGTTGAGCTCGAAACAACCAAATCAAAACTGCAAAATCTTCAATATTTC
>CAWUUP010000182.1:0-18879 GCA_963925255.1 uncultured Luteolibacter sp. | reverse complement strand
CGACCTGATAAAGGCGGCAACCTAGAATAACTCATGAATAATTTCACCCCCAGAGCGCAACAAGTCCTCGCCTTAGCAAGGAAAGAAGCGGACCGATTCAACCACGCCTACGTCGGCACCGAGCATTTGCTTTTGGGCCTGATCAAGCTTGGTCAAGGTGTTGCTGTAAATGTGCTCGAGCGCATGGGTCTCGAACTTGATACTGTCCGTTTGGAAGTAGAAAAGGAAGTGGGTTCAGGTCCACCACAGAAAAGTCCAGGTAACATTCCCTACACGCCACGTGTGAAAAAAGTCCTAGCCCTCGCAAACAAGGAAGCGAAGGCACTCAATCATTCTTACGTCGGCACCGAACATCTTTTGTTAGGTTTGCTTCGCGAAGGAGAAGGTGTTGCAGCGCGTGTATTGAAAAGACTCGATATCGATATCCAACGCACTCGTAATGAGATCTTGGCAGAGATCGATCCTAATTTCTCTCCTGAGGATATGGACGACGATGATGACGACGATGACGATGAAATGGGCGTCTTCGAAGATGAGGGAGAGAATCAACCAGAGGTAAATCAGCAAGAATCCAGCGAAGGAAAATCCAAAACTCCTGCTCTCAAAGCTTTCGGTCGTGATCTGACCAAACTCGCACAAGAAGGCGCACTCGATCCCGTGATCGGACGCGAATCCGAGATCGAACGTGTGATTCAAATTCTTTGCCGCCGCACGAAAAACAATCCTGTTCTGATCGGTGAGGCTGGTGTTGGTAAAACCGCGATTGTCGAAGGTTTAGCCCAAGAGATCGTAACGGGAAATGTTCCTGAACTTCTTCGCGACAAAAAGGTGATCACCTTAGATCTCGCATTGATGGTAGCTGGAACCAAATACCGAGGTCAATTTGAAGAGCGGATCAAAGCGGTGATGGATGAAATTCGTAAGGTGAAAAACGTGATTCTGTTCATCGATGAGCTCCACACGATTGTTGGGGCCGGTTCCGCTGAAGGCGCGATGGATGCTTCCAATATCATTAAACCTGCGCTGAGTCGTTCAGAGTTACAATGTGTTGGAGCTACAACACTCAATGAGTATCGCAAATACATTGAGAAGGATTCTGCGTTAGAGCGTCGTTTCCAACAGGTGAAAGTTGACGAGCCATCCGTTGAGGATGCGATTCTGATTTTGCAAGGTCTTCGCGAGAAATATGAATCACATCACAAGGCGCTCTACACACAGGCCGCGATTGAAGCATCGGTTAAACTGACTTCACGCTACCTCACTGCACGTTATCTGCCGGACAAAGCGATTGATGTTCTAGACGAAGCTGGGGCGAGAGCACGCATCGGCACCATGACGCGTCCACCTTCAATCAAAGAAGCGGAAAAGAAAATTGATGAAATCAATAAGCTCAAAGTCGCGGCAATTGCTGAACAAGATTTTGAAAAAGCGGCGTCACTCCGTGACGATGAGAAGAATGCTAAAAAGGCACTCGACGACACTTTAAAAGATTGGCGTGCATCATCTGAAGAAAAAATTGTGACCGTAGATGATGAAGATATCATGTCTGTCGTTTCCAAATGGACAGGCGTTCCATTGAAGCGCATGGAGCAGAAAGAAACTGAGAAGCTCCTGAAAATGGAGGAGGAATTGAAAGGCCGCGTGATTGGTCAAAACGAAGCAGTCTCTGCGATTTCCAAAGCATTACGTCGTTCTCGTGCAGACTTGAAAGATCCGAAACGCCCGATTGGTTCTTTCCTTTTCCTCGGCCCAACAGGTGTCGGTAAAACCTATCTCGCCAGAAACCTTGCAGACTTCATGTTCGGCGATAAAGAAGCGCTAATCCAAATCGACATGTCCGAATACATGGAGAAATTTACCGCATCGCGTTTGATTGGATCCCCTCCAGGATATGTGGGTTATGAAGAGGGCGGTCAGCTTACAGAAGCGGTGCGCCGTCGCCCATACTCAGTTATATTGTTCGACGAGGTTGAAAAAGCTCATCCGGATGTCATGAACCTTCTGCTTCAAATTTTGGAAGACGGAACGGTAACGGATTCATTGGGGCGGAAAATCGATTTCCGCAACACGATCATTATCATGACCTCGAACGTCGGGGCATCGACGATCAAACGTCAGACCTCACTCGGATTCGGTGCGATGAATGCAGATGAATCTGATTTCGAAGGTATGAAGGAAAAAATCCTTGAAGAATCGAAACGCTATTTCAAACCTGAGTTCCTAAACCGTTTGGATGATCTCGTCGTCTTCCACATGTTAGAAAAGGTGGATCTCAATCAAATTGTCGATCTGGAAGTTTCCAAGTTGGTTGCTCGTTTGAAAGAGAAGAGCATCGATATGACACTTGCCGAGGAGGCGAGAGAGTTGCTTAGCGAGAAAGGTTTTGATCCGAATTATGGCGCTCGTCCGATGCGCCGTGCGGTTGAGCGTTACTTGGAAGATCCTCTTGCTGAAGCTTTGTTGCGCGGCACGGTTAAAACGGGCGACAAAGTCCGTGTCACCCGTAAAGAAGGAACCGAGGAATTACTATTTGATACATCAAGTCCCGACGGTGGTTCAGCAAAAGGCAATAAAAAGGTAAAAGCTAAGTGATCATGGAGAGCCATTGTTTCACTGCGAACGCAGACTATGAGGAAAATAACACTCATGCGATCCGACTTGAAGCTGGGCAAGAAGTGACCAGTGGTCCTGCTGATAAAGCTTGGCCGGGTTGGATTTGGGCAACAGATTCGTCCGATCGAAATGGCTATGTTCCA
Organism: uncultured Luteolibacter sp.; assembly: GCA_963925255.1. Taxonomy (GTDB): domain Bacteria; phylum Verrucomicrobiota; class Verrucomicrobiia; order Verrucomicrobiales; family Akkermansiaceae; genus Luteolibacter. Next base: position 16,123 of record CAWUUP010000182.1, on the reverse strand, counting down.
GCAGATTTCCTTGAACCTTTAGGTGAAGACCGTTGGGCTGCTTTGAAAGCGTTTGATCCGACGGTTCTTAAGATCACTCGTGGAGATAAACTTACTTCACTCCAACAGATCCATGGTTGGCATTGGTGTGAGAATGAGGTTGGCTTGCAAGGCTGGGTCGCTGGTTATTTGTTGAGACCCGTTTAGGATATTACGCCGCAGGCTCTGGACTGCTGCGGTTCTTCATCCGCAGCTATCAAGGTGGGTGATTTCAAATCGAGTATCTCGGGAATAACCTAATATCCCACATCACCAATGCGTATCAAAGAGCTGTGAAGAATCCCAGCAGTCCAGAGCCTTCGGCGGTCTTGGAATAACGGTTGACCTATTTGGGATATCAGAGCGACTGGAGACGCGGCATCCAATGTCCGATTTAGAAAAATTAGGAACCGGCCACGAATTTCCAGTTCAGAGGAACGGTAACCATATCGCCATTTTCTCCGGTGATTCTAATTTCCGTTTCACTGATTGGAATGATGGATTCGACTTTTCCAAAGTTTGAAGGAACGGCAGCGACGGCTTGAATGTTTTTCAAGGTCACTGGATGGCCTTTCGAAAACTTCCGAGTGCAGGGAACGCCCAAGTTGTGGAGAAGGTCTTTGCGAGAGATATCTACGCTGTCGCAGAAATGTGAACAGATATCCTCGATTCCGATGCGTGTTGTGTGACGAGAGTTCCATGGGGCAGCTGAACGTCCACCATTTGAAATCCAGAACATCGTGGCAGGGAAGTCCGATGGGTTTTTAAGCGCAAACCATACGAAGCCATCAAATACACAGGCGGACCATGCGAAGGGTTGTTCATCTGTGCTTGCCTCCGAAACCATCATAACGAGATCGTCACTATTGGAGTCTGAAGGATAGTAGCTCAGATCGGTCGTGCCTCCATTGCCTAACGGAACTTCCGAAAGGTCAGAAAAAACGGCTCCTATTTTGAGTTGTTGATGAGCACCGTCTGCGGGATTTGAAAAATATTCAGGATAAACCGATGCCCAGCGGAAAGGGGAGACGCTGAGTCTGGCTGTGCCTGAAGGTAAGTTTGAGAGATCTAGGATGGGATGTGTTCCGTAGGACCAATCGCCTTCAAGTCCAACGATTTGATGAGCTATATAAACGGCAGTTTCACCCGGACGAAGTGAGAGAGTTTTGGTGATTTTTGCCGAAACATCAGTCGCCTCTATTTCAAGAGTGAGAGCATTTGAATGTTTGGAAACGATTTTCCACGGATGATTTGCGGTCTCGCCATGTGGCGGGCCATTTTCTTGAGGACCGAAGGGAAGGCAGAGGAAATCACCGCGAAGATTTTTCAAAAGAACTGGTAATGTGGCATCCACCTCATCCGGTTGCCACGGAGCAAGTGCGTATGGAGAAATGATGCGGTCTTCGATTTTAAAAGTAACAGGCGCTAGATGTCCGCCTTCTTGAGTGACGAAGAGAGAGACAAGATCTGAAGAAAGCGTAAAGGAGTTAGCTCCGTGTATGGGTTTCATTTGGCAAAGTTTAAAATGATGAGCCGCTGTGAATGAACTCACTCATGGACTTACCATAATCACGAATGGCAGTCTGACAGAAGATTAGCAATTAAATGATATTGAACATGGGCTGATTGGAAAGCGTAAACCTAAAAACAAGAATGGAACCGCGGATTGACGCAGATAATGAATGAATACGATGGTCGCTCCTTTCATTACTTGGCTGAATACATCATAACTCTCTCAAAATTAACTTTCATCTGCGTTCATTTGACGAAGAGATTTAATTTTCGTGTTCGTTCATGTCCGCTTGCCCCAACTTGTCGGGGCTACCCTCCCATAGTGGTTCATTTCCTCATCTAAGTTAAATTGTGCTTGCGACTTAGGGCTTCTGTCGTTGGAGTCTTCCTAGTTTCAACCTTAAAGTAGCTATGTCGAACCCTCTTAAAAACTCTCCAAATAGTGCCAATGGCTGGTGGTCACAACTCGGCCCTTATCAACGTCTCGTGTTTATCGTGGCGACCTTGGCTTGGCTGTTTGATTGCTTGGATCAGCAACTTTTTAACTTGGCCAGAAATCCTGCGATGGCAGCGCTACTGGAAGAGGGACAGGATACCAAATTTTATGGAGGTATTGCGACAGCTATCTTTGTGCTCGGTTGGGCCACAGGCGGAATGATTTTCGGATCGCTAGGGGATCGATACGGTCGTGCGAAGATGCTTGCGGTTACGGTTTTGCTTTATTCATTAGCGACGGGCCTTTCGGCACTGGCAGGATTTCCCAAACTGCCGACGGTTGCTCATGCCTTGCATTTGACTTCGATTCCCTGGTTTGAAGGGCTCTCCCCTCATTACATGGATTTCACTATCTTTCGCTTCATCACCGGTCTCGGGGTAGGTGGCGTTTTTGGTCTCGCTGTGGCTTTGGTCGCCGACACGGTGCCGAGTGGGGTTCGACCTCGTGCGCTTGGCGTGTTGCAATCCTTTTCAGCGGTCGGAAACGTCGCGGCAGGGTTCATTGGTTTGGGCATTGCGCTTACTGTGATTGGCACCAATCCAAATTACTGGATGTGGTTGTTCGTGATCGGTGCATTACCTGCATTCATGGTTGCGACGATTCAGCTTCGCGTCAAAGAGCCTGAGGCTTGGATTGAAGCTCGGGATCGCGCCACAGCTCAGGGTAAGAAATCGGGATCCTACAAAGATCTTTTCAGTCATCCCACTTGGCGGCGCCATGCCCTTTTTGGAATGGTGCTTTCATGTGCCGGCGTTATCGGGCTATGGGGTATTGGCGTATTTTCTACCGATCTGGTCGGCGATATTATCACTAGCCATCTTAAAGCAAGTGGCGCCTCACCAGAGGCTATCAATAAAGGAAAACAAGTTTGGGGTTCTCTAAATCTTCTTTGCTTCAATGTTGGCGCATTCTTTGGGATGACGGCATTCACTCGTATAACTGAACGTCTGGGCCGCAAGAAAGCGTTTGTCATCTTTTTCGTAGGTGCTCTGGTCTTTACGGTTTTTGTTTTCCAAATGCTCGGAAAAATCAATGGTCGCTGGGATATTCTGTGGATGGCACCGATAATGGGCTTCTTCCAACTCTCAGTATTTGCAGGATTCTCTATCTACCTACCTGAGCTTTTCCCGACCCGCTTGCGTGCGACTGGCGTGTCTTTCTGCTATAACGTCGGACGTTACCTTGCAGCAACAGGGCCATTGACTCTCGCCCTGTTAGCGAAAAATCTTGCGGATAAAGCAGCGATTAAAGCCACCGAGATGGGTGGAGATGTGGCTGTTGCAAAGATTGATGCTTTTCGTGATGCCGCCTCATGGATGTGCTTGATTTTCCTACTAGGGCTGATGGCACTGCCATTCCTGCCTGAAACCAAGGGGCAGCCAATGCCCGAGGAATAAATTAGGCTTTCAAATACTCATATTGGAAACGCAGCGTGGAGATGCTTCATGCTTTCCGCTGCCAGCGTTTCGGGGCTGATGGTCGTATCGAAAACCTCTACTGAGCCTCCTTTCATTAGTTCGACGGCAATGGATGGGTAATCAATTTTTCCCATACTTGGGTCGCGTAGGTTAGAATCGTTTCCTCCGAAGTATTGATAAAATTGTTTTCTGCTGGCCCAAGAAATTCGAAAGCGTGGTTACATCAAGTGAAGCTTGGTGAGGGGAGAGGGACCAAATCAGTATAATGCCACGCTCTGGACGGCTGCCCGGCTTCTTACTTCTGGGCTTGACAAGCAGCAGGGTGTTTGTTGTCCTCCGCGCGCAGGTTTTACCTTAATTATCTTAATAGTTAAGAATCCCTTCCTTTTTGGAATAGATGTAAATTCCTTATATTTACCCCTTAACTAGGTATACTTTTTTATTTTTATGCATCTTAATTCGTCTCTCTGGTATTTTGCCTACATCATCGTTTTGATCGGCCTTGCTGGTTACGGTTCCCATCGTTTGACGATCATTTTCCTTTATTTGAAGTATTCTAGAAAGCGCCCAGAGCCTTTAAAGAACTTTAGTGAATTACCGCTGGTGACGATTCAGTTGCCGGTTTTTAACGAAATGCACGTCGTCGATCGCTTGCTTGATTCGGTTTCCAAAATCGACTACCCACAGGACAAAATCCAAATCCAGCTTTTGGATGACTCGACCGATGATACCGTATCGATCTGTAAAAAAGGGATCGAGCGTATGCGTTCGTTAGGTTTCGATGCAGAGCACATTCACCGCACGGACCGAACCGGCTATAAAGCTGGCGCCCTAGAAAATGGCACTCATTATGCGAAAGGCGAGTATCTGTTCATTCTGGATGCAGATTTCGTCCCGAATGCTGATGTCTTGTTGAAGACGATCCATTATTTCACCGATGATAAAATCGGGATGATTCAGACTCGCTGGGGTCATTTGAACCGCACTTTCAACGTTTTGACCCGGATCCAGGCGATGTTCCTCGATGGTCACCTTGAGCTAGAACAAACCGCACGTAACCGTTCCGGCCGATTCTTCACATTCAACGGCACCGCTGGCATTTGGAGGAAATCCTGCATCGCAGATGCAGGTGGTTGGGAACATGACACGCTCACAGAGGATATGGATCTCAGTTATCGCGCCCAGTTAAAAGGTTGGCGCTTCATTTTCTTGAACGATGTTGAGACACCTGCCGAGCTTCCAGTCGATATGGATGGATTCAAGAGTCAACAGCACCGCTGGACCAAAGGTTCGATTCAAGTTTGCAAAAAAGTCCTGCCTGCGATCTGGAGAAGCAAGATTCCTCTTTTCGTAAAAATGGAAGCGACTGCTCACCTTACTTCCAACTTTGCTTATCTACTTCTGATCTGCTTGTGTTTCCTGATTTATCCCAGCCAATACGCACAGCCAAAATTTGGTGAACTTACCTATTATATCGTCAATGTACCGATCTTTTTCTTTGCCTCGGTTTCGGTGATTTTGTTCTACCTCACCTCTCAGAAGGCGCTCCGCCCAGATTCTTGGTGGAAAGAAATTCCTTATCTTCCTCTCCTGCTTGCACTTGGAATTGGGATGTCGATCACCAACGCCAAGGCAGTCATTGAAGCGCTTTGCAACCATCAGACAGCCTTCATTCGCACTCCAAAGTATGGTATCGATACAAAGAATTCGGATTGGAAAAAGAGCAGCTATAAGGCAATCAAGTCTCTCACTCCAGTCGTTGAACTACTATTCGGTTTCTTCTTCTTGTTTGTGGTGATTGAGGCAGCGATGAAGGGTAATTGGTCTTCGGCAATTCTTCTGCTTCCATTCCCGGTTGGTTTCTTCTATACATCACTCGCATCGATTATACGTATGATGCCTTCTTTCAGTGGCCCAAAAGTTGCTGAATCCCCAATCGTTGATAGTTCTGAATCTCAATAATTGATTATGCGCCACAGGTTCGCCAAACCTCTGATCTTAGCTTTAGGACTTCTCGCAGTTCTGTGTTTCTGCAGCTGCACACCCCAACCGGATAACAGCAACAAAATGATCGTCAGTGTGCGCGATCAAAAAATGGTCCTGTTGCGTGATAATCAGCCCGTAAAGACCTATAAGATTTCAACTTCTAAATTTGGCTTAGGAGACACACCGCGGTCCAATTGCACACCCCTAGGGCACATGCAAGTGGCTAAGAAAATTGGAGACGGTCAGCCCGCTGGCGCTGTTTTCAAAAGCCGCAGGCCGACAGGCGAAGTAATTAAACCGAATGCGCCAGGACGTGATCCGATTGTTAGCCGAATTCTCTGGTTAAAGGGCAAGGAGAGGCACAATCGCAATGCGTTCAATCGCTTCATCTATATCCACGGAACGCCTGAAGTGAATCGCCTCGGCACTCCCGTATCTTATGGCTGTATCCGTATGGGAACCAAAGATGTGATCGATCTGTATAATCGAGTTGGAACGGGTGCGGATATTTACGTGGTTCGGGGCTCGCTAGGAAATATGGTAACTGAGAGAAACCTCGTCGCACGCTGATGAAATATCTGAAATTTCCGGTGTAAAAGACGAAACATGAGCTTGACAGATAAGGTCTACACCCACTAATTTTCCGCCCCTGCATCGCAAAACGACTTTTTAATTCTATACACCATGGCAAATACCAAATCTGCAATTAAGCGCAACAGACAAACCGAGACTCGTACCGAGCGGAATCGCGCTGAGAAAAGCCGCATGAAGACGATCCGCAAGAAGACTCTCGTTGCGATTGAATCTGGCAACAAAGAAGAAGCTTCCAAGGCCAGCGACAAATTGTCTTCCGTGCTCGATAAAGCCGCTAAGCGTAACTTGATTCATCCAAATAAAGCTGCTAACATCAAGAGCAAGACTGCGAAAGCAATTGCCGCGATTGGCTGATAGTGGAAAAAGAATTTATTTTTTCAGACAAGCGGTCCGGTCTTCCGGTGCCGCTTTTCTTTTGTAAATTATGACCAATCCATCTCCAAATCGCGCAGAAGCCGCCGCAAAAATCGCAGCATCACCTAATCAATATAAGGTATGTGAGGGCTGTGATTCAATTGTAGGCAGGGCCACAGCACTGTGCCCAAATTGTCATAGCTTTCGTTTCGAGGACGAACCGGAGGCGGTTACAAAGCAGGCGGTTTTATTAGGAAGCAGAGAGCAACGTTCAGTTACGGCTGACGATCTGTCATAAGGTCTGCCATGGCGACTGCATTTAAAGAATGGCAAGTAGTCTGTGATGCGTTGGCTGGCGGCAGGCAAACGATCTTGCTCCGTAAAGGCGGAATCCATGAGGGGCGTGAAGGCTTTTCCTTTGCTCACGACTCCTTCTTTCTGTTTCCCACACGTTTTCATGCCCAGCTAGACCAAGTGAAGGAAGGAGATTTTCAGCCAGCGGATGAATGGAAACTAGGAGACTTAATAGATATTCGTCACCATGTTGAGGTTCTATTCGCCATCACCCTGAATGATTGGGAACAAGTAGCTCAGTTTTCTCCATATCACATTTACACAGAACAAACTGTTAGAGAGAGGTTTGATTGGTCTGGAAAGGGGATGTCAGCAGGGAGTATTCACCTAGCTTTTGTTAAAGTTGCCAAGCTCCAGAAGCCATGGCACTTGGAATACGAAAAGTGTTTCGGTGGTTGCCGCTCCTGGGTTGAACTTCCAGATCCGCCAGATGGGTTGCTTTTGGAGACTAATCCGGTCATTAAATCTGCTGAATTTGAAGGGATTTCTCGTAAATTTGCCGATTTTACTGGGATGGAATTCCCTAATTTCACATTGATTTGATCTCAATTGAGGTTTTTTAAGTTGCTCTGATGCGCTTCTAAGGGTTGAATTCGCATGTTTTTGATAAGATACAGGACACTTTATTCCTATCAAATGACCCTAGTAAGCTAATCAAACCCATCATTATGCCTTTCCTCAAACTCTCGGTTATTCTGTCGCTAGCGGCGTTCCCAATCTTTGTAAGCTGTGCTCCTAGCATTAACACTCTATCAAAGAATCATATCCGGGGTGATTATAACTTCTTGGCAACACCTTCCCAATCCTTAGTGGCATCTGCAGCATCAAAGCCTAAGGATAAGCACAAGATGCCAGTTTACAGCTTTAGTGAGCGCCATCGGATTGTTCGCACCACAGCATACACTTGCTCGGAATCAGATCATATTAAATACGGCAGTAAAAATGCTGCTGGGACCTTTCTCCGCTACTCAGATAAGGTGAGAAGTGCAGCGGCTGACTGGTCGTTTTATCCTGTTGGAACGGTTTTTCGCGTCAAAGGAATGCCGCAGCTTTTCGTGATTGATGATTACGGCTCTGCTCTCACAGGAACAGCAACCATTGATATGTATCAACCCAGTCGTAGCATGATGAATCTTTGGGGACGCCGTAATGTAGAGATCAGTATTGTGCAGTGGGGATCATTTGAGCGTAGTGCAGAGATATTGAAGGATCGCACGAAATACCCGCATTGCCGCCAGATGCTGGCAAATATCACTCGTCAGCGTCCGGACTTGAATCGCCTTGTAATCCGCTAAGACCAGACTTTCCTATTGTAGCGGTGCCATTAACCTCGCTGCGCGACAGGCGATTTTGAAAAGATATGATTTTTGGCCGAAATCTTTCACTCTTACTTGATTACATTTTTTGAAATCATGCTCGAGCATCTGGTTCACTTCTTCAATAAAGTCTAAGTCTGTAACAAAGGCGGTGATTTCGAAATTGAGCCGGAATGAGCGGTTATCGAGGTTCGCAGTTCCGATAGATGCCATGCGTTTATCAATTAGCATGACCTTTTGATGTAAAAATCCGTCTAAATAGCGATAGATTTTCACTCCAAAGGGAATGACTTGTTCATAATACGAGTATGAAGAAAGCCAGACTAGGACATGATCCGGATGCTCTGGGATCATGACACGGACATCCACTCCACGCAAGGCAGCGAGCTGTAGGGCGCATATCACACCGTCGTCTGGCACGAAATATGGACTAGCGATCCAAAATTTCTCTCGGGCTGAATTCGCGGCTTCAATAACCAACATTTTCCAAGAATCGATCGGATCTGCAGGGCCTGTAGGTATAATGGCAACGGATTGATCCTCACGCTGTTCGTTAGATTCCCAGGATAGTTGCGGGATTTGGTCGCATGCCCAAAACCAATCTTCGAGGAAGACGAGCTGAACGGCTTGAACCGCAGGCCCATGAATATAGAGATGGGTATCTCGCCAAGCACCATAGCGGGCGCTTCTTCCTAGATATTCATCTCCCACATTGAGTCCGCCGAGATAGGCTTCGATTCCATCAACAATAAGAATTTTTCGATGGTTTCGGAAGTTTAGTTGTAGGCGAGACCACCAGAATCGGTTAGCTCCGAATGATTGACACTCGACGCCAGCGTCCTCGAGTTCACCGAGAAAAGTTGATGAAAGTTTGTGAGAACCTATCTCATCGAATAGGAAATATACCTTCACTCCAGCTCTGGCGCGTTCCATTAAGGATTGCTGGAACTTCTTACCGATCTTATCGTTTTTCACGATGAAGAAATTCACGCAGATGTATTTTTCTGCACGGTTTAGCGCTGCGAATATTTCATCAAAAGTTTCATCTCCATTGATCAGCAGATTGAGTCGATTTCCTCGGGTAAAAGGAAGTCCTCCAAGTTCTTCTGAGCATCGTTCGAAAAAGTTTTCTACTGGGTGATCGATGGCAAATTTTTTGAGGCTGTCGCTCATGTCTTTTGCAAGCTTTCTCAGTTCAACATCGTTTCCACGCCTTGCACGAACGTAGCCAGCGAATTTATTTCTACCCAATAGCCAGTAGAGTGGGATCGCCAAAAACGGTATGAAGAATAAGGAAACTACCCATGCAATGGTTCCTTGTGAGGTTCGAGTATGCATCAGGGCATGTAGAATATGGAAAAATCCGATGAGGTAGAATAAACCGATCCCAAACAGTCCCCAGTTGGTGCTGGGGTCTAATTTCAATTCGAACATAGGTTTACCATGCATGAGAAAATGCCTTTCGACAAGAAGTCCGCGCATTACGAGATTTTGCGGTATCTACCGAGGCCGACTTTGTTGTAGGATCTGCCCATGAGTCAAATCGCAGTCACACCGAAGAACATCGTTCTGATCGGTTTCATGGGCAGTGGAAAATCCACGGTGGGCCGCGAACTCCACCAGCGCTTGGGTTATCCATTAATAGATATGGATCGATTGATTGAAGATGTGATAGGAAAAAAAATCACTGAGATTTTCAAAGATCAAGGCGAGACAGTGTTTCGAGATTTTGAGACTTTGCAGCTTATTGAAATAGCGAAACAAACCGACAAACGACAGATCATATCGACGGGTGGAGGGGTGGTGATTCGCCCGGAAAATCGCAATCTATTACGCCAGCTTGGATATGTGGTTTGGCTACAAGCGCCTGAAGAACTGATCTATGAACGGACTGCACGCAATCAGGAAAGGCCACTGCTTAATCACGAGAATGCTCGTGAAAGAATCTCAAAGTTGTTAGCCGAGCGGGAGCCGTGGTATCGCGACACAGCTCATTTGAAAATCGATATTTCAGGTCTAGATTCGAATGAAATTGCGACGGGAATTTTAGAAAGTGCGCGGTATTACTTCACTCAGTCTGAATGAACTATCTGAACTTGAAAGTTAAGGAGTTGGCAGCGGAGCTCGGATTTGACGATTGTCGTATCGCTCATGCTAAACGTGCGACTCATGCGGATGATTTTGAAGCGTGGATTGAAAATGGTTCTCACGGCGATATGCAATGGTTGGAGAAAAATCCCAATCGTCGCTGCGATCCTCGTGAAGTGCTACCGGGCTGCAAGTCGGTGATTTGTTTAGCGGTAAATTATTACACTGGAGACGATCCCTTTCCCGACGATCATCCTAAAAACTATCGGATAGCTAAGTATTCATGGAATGAAGACTACCATGATCTGATTGAAAAGCGCTTGGCGGAATTCAATATGGCTCTTGTTGAACTCGGTGGTAAGCAACGTTATTACGTCGATACAGGACCGATACTCGAACGTGATTTTGCGACCGACTCCGGCTTAGGTTGGAACGGCAAATCGACAGTTCAGATCCATCGCCAGATGGGCACTTGGTTTTTTCTCGCTGATATTCTCACCACGCTTGAGCTCAGCCCTGATAAAGACTTCGGCGATCATTGTGGGAAATGCACACGCTGCATTGATGCTTGTCCAACCCAAGCCATTATCGCTCCCCATAAACTCGATGCTCGCCGCTGTATTTCTTATCTCACCATCGAAAATAAAGGACCGATCCCAGATGAGTTTCGACGCGCCATCGGGGATCGAATCTACGGCTGTGATCAATGCTTAGATGTATGCCCGTGGAATCGATTCGCGAAGGAATCACATGAAATCACCTTCCAAGCACGGCCTGAAATCTTCGCTCACAGCTTGCGGGATTTTCTGGGAATGGATGATGATGGGTTTCGTCAGGTCTTCGCAAAATCCCCAATAAAGCGCATCAAACGTCCACGGTTTTTGAGGAATGTTTGCGTGGCTCTAGGTAATACCGGGACGGAAGCTGATTTACCGGCTTTAGAAGTCGCCGCGAAAGATCCTGAGCTTCTTATATCCGAACACGCAGAATGGGCGATTCGGGAAATTAACCTACGAACTGAAGTTAAATAATGAGTGTTTACCAGGTCGATTAATCAGATAAATATTCGATATCGACCTTATGCTATCTAGCTTGCACTCTAGCCCTTCAACTGCTTTGTGGGTTGGGTTGCGGCGAAATAGCCCTACCCATAGGCAGCGGTCTCGGCAATGCAGCCCTGCCTAAGAATATAAGATACAGGGTTTGATTCTTTGTTTTTGAGATAGCAGCATATTCATATGTCATTACCGATTCGCATTCTCTGTGCAGGCGCGGGCCATATGGGTCGCTCACACGCTCTCGCTTACCATCGTATCCCAGGTTTTGAAATTTGTGGTATCGTCACTCGTTCACCCGAAAGCCGTACAGCTTTGAATCAAGAGCTAGGCGGCGGATACCTGGAATTTGCTAATTTCTATGAAGCACTCAAAGCGACTAAGCCCGATGCTGTATCCATTTCTACATATCCCGATACCCATGCCGAATTTGCTGAAGCAGCCTTCGATGCAGGTTGCCATGTGTTTATTGAAAAACCCTTGGCAGAGAACGTCGTCGAAGCTGAGCGCATCGTTGCTAAAGCACGTGCCACAAATCGTAAGTTAGTGATCGGATACATCCTCCGCCATCATCCGAGCTGGATTAAATTCATCGATGTCGCGCAAACGCTCGGCAAGCCTTTGGTCATGCGTATGAACCTTAACCAACAATCATCCGGCGCTAATTGGAAGACACATAAAAACTTGATGTCTTCGATTTCTCCTATTGTTGATTGTGGTGTTCACTATGTGGACGTGATGTGTCAGATGACCCGCTCGAAACCTATACGTGTTTCGGGTATTGGTGCACGCCTTACCGATGAACTACCTGAAGGCAAAGTGAACTACGGTGCTCTACATGTCACTTTTGAAGATGGCTCTGTTGGTTGGTATGAAGCGGGTTGGGGTCCGATGATGAGTGAGGTCGCTTTCTTTGTAAAAGACGTGGTCGGGCCAAAAGGCTGCGTTTCCATCGTAGCGGATAAAGCAGCGGCTGAAGGCCAGAGTGCTAATGTTGATGCACACACCCAGACACAGGCGTTACGTGTGCACCACGCTGAGCTGAATGCAGAAGGTAATTTCGTGAAGAAAGACGATACCATTCGTCTGGACGACGAGCCTGACCATGATGATTTGTGCCATCGCGAGCAGGATTTCTTCCTAAAAGCGATTCTTGAGGATCTCGACCTCTCCGATCACATGGATGATGCCGTGGCCTCAATGCGTATTGTGTCTGCGGCGGATGAAAGTTTCCGCACAGGTAAAACAGTAGACCTATAAAATTTATGAAAAAGATTGTCCAAATCATTGCCCTGACGGCTCTTGCGAGCGGGATCGCTAGTGCCGAGCAGGAATTAAAAATGCGTTCCTTATTTAACGGCAAAGATCTAACAGGTTGGAAAGGGGATGGCTACATCGTCGAAGACGGCGCCATTTCCTGCACCCCAAAAGGCCGGAATTTGATGACCGAGGAAACGTTTTCCAACTACATCCTCGAATTTGATTTCCTGCTCACACCGGGTGCGAACAATGGTTTGGGAATTCATTATCCGGGAACCGGTGATGGCGCATACACGGGGATGGAAATCCAAGTGCTCGATAACACCGCAGAGAAATACAAGGATCTCAAAGACTACCAATTTCACGGTGGAATTTACACCTTGGCCGCAGCGAAGAAGAGCGGTCTTAAACCCGTCGGCGAGTGGAACCACCAGCGAGTGACGGTCAATGGATCGACCGTGCAGGTTGTGCTCAACGGTGAGACCATCCTCGAAGCGAACCTTGAACAACTCAGCGAGAAAAATCCAAAGCACGAAGGTGTGAAACGCCGCGCCGGACACATTGCGTGGTTGGGGCATGGCGATAAAGTTTCTTACAAGAATATCAAAATCGGAGATCTGCCTCCAACGGTGAATGCGGATGATCTCAAGAACACCGGCTTCACCCAGATTTTTGATGGTGCTACGCTTAAAGGCTGGAAGCACGAACCAGAAACTCAGAACTGGGCAGCAGTGAACGGCGTCCTCAAACACAACGGCCATTCTGGAAAAATCAGTGATCTCTGGTCCGAAAAATCCTATACAGATTTCACGATGCAGCTCGATTGGCGTTGGGCAGGTCGTGGGCCGATGAAGATGCAACCGATTGTAAAACCTGACGGTTCAGATGACGGTAAGGTTGAGATCGAAGAGCTTGATAGTGGAGTTTACATGCGTGGAAACGTTAAGAGCCAAGTGAATTTTTGGAATTGGTCAGTTGGTTCTGGTGAAGTCTATGGCTATCGCACAAACAAAAAACTACCAGCGGAAATCAGAGCCGGTGTGACGCCGAAAATGAAAGCCGACAAACCTCTGGGTGAGTGGAATCATACGATCATCACCATGAAGGGCGATCGTCTTACCGTTATCTTGAACGGTAATGTCGTGATCGAGAATGCCCAACTTCCAGATGTTCCTAAAGATGGTCCGATCGGTTTTCAACACCACGGATCAGCTATCGATTTTGCTAATATTTGGATCAAAGAACTTTAATCGACTCTCTCAACTTTATATCTAAATCACCATGTCAACGACCCCTCGATCTACAGCCGTCCGACTCTCTGTCATGATGTTTCTCCAGTTCTTTGTCTGGGGCGCATGGTTTGCTACACTGGGCCTTTGCCTCGGAAGTAACGGGCTTGGTGATTTCTCAGGTGGCGCTTATGGTTCAGCCCCGTTGGGAGCAATGATCGCGCCGCTATTCTTGGGACTCATCGCCGACCGATTTTTCCCCTCAGAGAAAGTTTTTGGTGTGCTGTTTTTGATAGGTGGGGCGCTCTTACTGATGATACCGAATGTGGCTGCGGATGGTAATGGCCAGATGATGGTCTGGTTGATGTTTGGCAACATGCTCTGCTTTATGCCTTCGCTTGGATTAGCAAACACCATTGCGTTTACCAATGTGGATCACCTGACATTTCCTAAAGTTAGAGTATGGGGAACGATTGGATGGATTATTGCAGGTCTGGTCGTTGGAATTTTAGGTTGGTCTGCGAAATTTGAGATGTTTTACATCGCTGGTGGCGCCTCATTGATCCTCGGTATCTATGCATTTTTCCTGCCCCATACACCTGCTCCGAGTAAAGGAAAGCCTGTCGATATGCGCGCCTTGTTTATGGTTGATGCGTTCTCGCTTTTAAAACGACCCGCATTCTTTGTCTTCATGCTATGCTCGATGCTGATTTGCATACCGCTGGCGTATTATTACGGAGTTACATCGAACTACCTCCAAAACACAGGATTTTTGCAACCGGCTTCGACCATGACCATCGGTCAAATGTCGGAGATTTTCTTCATGTTGCTGATCCCGTTCTTCTTCCGTAAACTCGGTGTGAAATGGATGATCTTGATCGGAATGATCGCGTGGGTGGTTCGATATGTTCTTTTCGCTTACGGCGCACCAGATCAAGTCGTGTGGATGATTTTCCTCGGGGTCGCCTTGCACGGTATTTGCTACGACTTCTTTTTCGTCACCGGCTTCATGTATACCGATAAAGAAGCGGATCCTTCGATCCGTAGTCAGGCGCAAAGCATGCTGGTGTTTTTCACCCAAGGCGTCGGGATGTATATCGGATATGCGATCGTTTTTGGTATTTTGTATCAGGTGCCGTCTTCACTATTTGGGATCAAGGTGGACTTCTCAGGCTTAGGAGATGGGGTTCTAGGATTCACGCCTCTGGAAACTGCAATCAAGGAGTCACGCGCTGGTGGCGATATCAGCTTCCTTCAACAACTCGGACAAATGTTCTCAGTATCGATGCCTGAGGGAGTTAAGAAGACGACTCTTCTAGCTGAAACAATGGGTCAGTGGAAATCCTACTGGTTGCTTCCAGCCGGCATGGCAGGTTCGATTGCGACTCTATTCTTCGTCGCGTTCGGTGATAAGAAGAAAGAAGTTAAAGATGGGGAGTGAGCCCCTCCTTGAATACTGTTTTGTGATTATCAAAAGATAGCCGACTGTCTACCCATGCAATCACCCACACGCGGCCGTAGTTCACTGGTTTTGATCGGATTTATCGTGGTTACGTTTATCGCGCCTTTGTTTGGTGCGATATCCCCACCTGGTGAGTGGTATGCGTCTTTGAACAAACCTTCATGGAATCCGCCGGCTTGGTTGTTCGGTCCCGTTTGGACGCTTCTTTATCTGATGATGGCGACGGCGGCTTGGTTGGTTTGGAAACGCTGTGGCTGGGGAAAGGCGTTGGGGTTTTACGGGATTCAGCTCGTTTTGAATGCAGCTTGGACGCCGATTTTTTTCGGCGCGCAACAACCCGGTTGGGCGCTGGTGGATATCATCGCGCTGTGGGTGGCGATTGGGGTGACGACCGTTGCGTTTTTTCGCGTGAGTAAAGCGGCGGGTGGTTTGATGGTGCCTTACTTGGGGTGGGTGAGTTTTGCGATGGTGTTGAATTATGCGTTGTGGCGGATGAATTAAGGGGATTTTTTAACCACGAATGAACACGAATAAGAAATAGATTAGCCATCCAGACTCTTTAAAATTCGTGTTATTCGTGAAATTCGTGGTTTGTTCCTCTTTCAGATGCGATTTGGCGATCTAAGAGAGTTCACTGGTTGCGCGGGGACGGCTGGGATTGACTACGTTTCGCTGCGCTTCACTCCGTCCCTGCGGAGTGCACTTCGTGGATGGGATAACGTTCCGCTAGCGCGGAATCTGCAGTCAAACCCGATGCTTCGCAGGGGTTCTCATCCCAGCCTGCTGCCGTTTGGTGGGCGGAGTTGGAAACAAAAACGCACCGCTCGATTGGCGGTGCGGGTGGGGAAAAAGTACGCAGGCTGGGATTCGAACCCAGGACCAATTGGTTAAAAGCCAACTGCTCTACCAACTGAGCTACCTGCGCTTTGATTGGATTTTTGCGCTGCAAGCCTATTGGCGTGCTTGGCGGGGCGCAAAATA
>CAWUUP010000181.1:0-3309 GCA_963925255.1 uncultured Luteolibacter sp. | reverse complement strand
GAGCGGAAGTAGTAGTAATAGGAGTTTTTTCATAAATGTCGTAAAACCGCCCGTTGGTAGAACTCTTGATGATCCTCAACAATGATTAATGATGAACGAAAATTAACCATTTTATACTTCGATCATCATGAAATATTCGGTTTGATGAACTAAAAAATCGACAAATTGATATAAAATAAGCACTTTTTCAAAGTTATCGACCATGGATAAAAATCGTCCCATTTCATCAAGGTCAGGATCACTCGCGATGTGGTTAGTGGCGAGCTTTGGAGCGTTTGTGCTGGTGGGGTCGATTGCATTGATGGCGTTTTTTCAGCATCTCACCAAGGTTGAGGAGAAGGTTGCGCTGGAGTCACTGGGTCGGACCAATGCGATATTTTTAGATCAAAGCAATTTGCCGCAGAGTAAGCACATGGCCGAGCAGCTTGGGCGAGTGATGGGAGCTGAGGTTGAGTTCCGCTATGCGAGTGAATCATCATCCATATTTGCTGATGGTTTAGCGAGACGAGCGGGTGACTTACTTTCAGTGGGTTTCAAACTCAAGAATGGACGTGAGGTTTGGTTTTCGAGGGAATCGTATCAACCTGGAGTGGTTCCATTTTGGAAGCGATTGGATGCTCAATTAGCGCTCGGTGGTTTCTGGGCGCTTTCGCTTTTATTTTCTTTTTGGATAGGACGTAAAGTCACGCGACCTCTCGCGAAATTAGCGGCGGCGATTCCAGAGATTGGTGGTGATCAACCGTTGATTGGATTGCCAAGTTCAGGGCCTCAGGAAATTGTCAGACTGGCACATGCGTTCAGTGATGCGCACGGTTCTTTGGTGGAGGAGAGAGATAAACGCAGGCACGCGGAGCGGCTTGCGTTATTGGGAAGGATGGCGACCAGTTTAGCTCATGAGGTTCGTAATCCAGTTTCTGCCATCCGTCTTCACGCACAGTTGTTAGAGAGAGTATGCGGAACGAATGAAAAAATGTCTGCAGCGCTGATTGTGAGTGAGGCGGAACGTATCGAATTTCTCGTGAATCAATGGATGCGCTACGCAAAACCGGAACCGGTTAAGATGGTTCAGGTTGATCTAGCCGCATTGGCTGCGGATGCTTGTCACGGCCTGAGCTTACAAGCGAAGCATGCAGGAGTAATGATTTATCAAGAAATCGATCCGAACTGGGCTAAGCATGATGTAAAAGGGGACAGAGATCGTTTACGTCAGGTCTTATGTAATTTATTACTCAATGCGATCCAAAGCATGCCGAAAGGTGGTGAGGTGAAGCTACGAGTGCAGGCAGGTTTGTTAGAGGTCGAAGATCAAGGTGGTGGATTTAGTTCACAAGCGCTGGAGCGCTTCGGTGAGCCTTTTCACTCAGAGCGAGAAGGAGGTATGGGTCTGGGGGTTGCGGTATCGAAGGAGATCATCGAATCACACGGCGGCAAAATTTCGGTCGAGAACCTTCCAGAAAAAGGTGCGTGCGTTCGCATCGTCTGGCCGAAGCTACAGGATGAAAGATAAAGAGTTATGGCAGCGATTTTGATTATTGAAGATGAGCACGCATTGGGGGCTGCCTTGTCGTTGGCAGTCCAACGCTTGGGACATTCACCTGTGCTTGCGGCGAGTGGAGCGGCTGCGCTTGAGCGGACCAAAGCGCAGAAGTTCGATGCGATCGTTTTGGATATTGGATTACCCGATGTGAGTGGCTTGGATATCCTTGAGAAGATTCGTAAGTCAGGTTCGAAAATACCAATTTTAATCATCACCGCACACGCGACTCTTGATCACACGATCACGTCGCAGAAGTTGGGAGTGGCGGATTACTTGATCAAACCGCTCGACTTGCAGCACTTCGAAGAAGTGATTTCGACTTTGGTGACTAAGAACATCCAGATTGCCGAACCAAATGAGCTTGCCTCGACTTCTTTGATTGGAGCATCGACCAGCATGCACCGAGTTTTTTTAGGTATCGCACGTGCATGCAGCGGTGACATGCCAGTCATGTTGAATGGTCCTTGTGGTTCAGGAAAAACACTGGCGGCGCGAGTTATTCATACGAATAGCAATCGGAGCAAAGACGGACTCCGTACGGTGGAATGCGCTACGATTCATCAGGAGTCTTCGTTACAATCTTTCTTATCTGATTCCACTGGCACGCTGGTGCTCGAAGGAATCGACGCGCTTGAGCCATCGCTTCAAGCCTTGTTGGCTAAGCTGATTGGAGAGAAAAAAGTTCAGCTGCCGAGATTGATCGCGACCTTGCAAATCGATCCGCGTGAAGCGGAGGGGAAACAGAGTTTGAGATCGGATTTATTTTATGCGTTCAGCGCGTTATCGATCGAGATGCCGGCGCTACGCGAGCGAACAGGAGATATCCCTGCACTGTGCCGATTTTTCCATGGTTTACAGAGTGCGGCGGCGTCAAAATTTGAAATGTCTGGGGCATCTCTCTGCGCCTTACAATTTTATGACTGGCCTGGTAACGTGCGTGAGTTGCGTCATGTGATTGAGCATGCGTTAGCGATGAGTCATGGCGGACCTATCCTGCCTGGGCATTTGCCTCCTCACGTTTCACAAGTGCTGCACCAATCAGGTGCCAAAGTTGTTTCAGGCGAGCTGGATCGTGTCGTCGCGCGCTGGCTCGATTCACAATTGGAGCTGATCGATGA
This sequence comes from uncultured Luteolibacter sp., assembly GCA_963925255.1. Lineage (GTDB taxonomy): Bacteria > Verrucomicrobiota > Verrucomicrobiia > Verrucomicrobiales > Akkermansiaceae > Luteolibacter. Next base: position 654 of record CAWUUP010000181.1, on the reverse strand, counting down.
AGCGGAATGGCAATACGATGCGCTGATGGATCAGGTAGAAGAATCGATGTTGCGCCATTTATTAAAACGTTTTGATCAGCGTCCAACTCGCTTAGCCACCGCGCTTCGCATGAACCGTGCGACGCTTAGGCAGAAACTCCGCCGAGCCGGGCTTTCTGCAGATGCTTGAGATTGTTTGAAATATTTAACCGCAGATGGACATAGATCGACGCAGATAAATATTAATCTTCTGAGACGTATGATTATCATACACTCATCTAGTGAATGAGAGAATTGATCGGTATAACTCTTTCATTATCTGCGTTCATCTATGTCCATTTGACGAAGAGATTCCATTTTCTTGTTCGTCCATGTCCGCTTACCCCGGCCTGCCGGGGCTGCGCTCCCATCTGTGGTTTCATTTTCTTGGACGAGGATGGATTGTAACTTCCGCATCGAGCGATTGTGGAAAAAACGGATTAGGACGACACCCGCGGTGGCACCGATAAGCGCGCAAAACATATCCATTTGGGTATCCCAATGATCGCCTTGGGTTCCGAGAAAGGATTCAGCGGCTTCGGCAGAGACTAGAGCGGCAGCCCATTCGATCAGTTCGTAAATGGCACTGATGGCCATGCTAAAGCTGACGATCAACACACTCATCCAGCCACGTTT
>CAWUUP010000180.1:0-4584 GCA_963925255.1 uncultured Luteolibacter sp. | reverse complement strand
GACGATGGTGTTCATCTCCCACGATCTTGGAGTCGTGCATTACATCGCGGACCGGATCGCGGTGATGTATCAAGGGGAAAATCGTCGAGGTCGGCCCAGCAGGTGAGGTATTTCACTCGCCTAAAGACGATTATACGAAACGCCTGCTTGCCTCTATTCCCAAGTTGAAAAGCGCTTAGCCTTTGCTAACCAGTCTAGCCTTTGCTAACCGCGATGATCACACCGTCCTTGATTTTGAAATTCAAGCGTTCCGGCATAAAATCCATGGTAATATTGAAGGATTCACCATCCTCCTCAACCACCCTGAAACGGATTTCCGCAGCTTCCAACGCGGGGTTAACCCCCTCCAAAGTGTGCCCCACTAGGGAATCTGCGTTTTTCACATCAAATACCAAGGCGGCAGCTTCTGGCGTTGGGGCTGGTGGCTCAGCGATCGGCTCTTCCTCTGCCCCAGGCTCCTCTAAAACGGGTTCTTGCTGCATTGGCTCGACTTCTGGCACTTCAATTGGGGTTGCGCCGGCAGGGATTTCGCGCTGCTCTGATTTACAGGAAGCGAACAGTAAAGCGGGCAAGATGAAGTAGAGAAATTTCATAATGCTTGATATGCTAACCCAAACGCAGTTTTGAGAAAATACAAAAATACGAATGCCCTTTATGCCTCCACTTTATCAAATGATCTAAAAATAGCCCTCACGTAAAAGATATTTTATCCTCAGCCCCAATTACAATCTGGCATTGCCCAGTTGAATTCTGTCCTCTAATGTCTATCTCTATTGACGCCATGAGTTCCAAAAAATCCAAGCCAACCAAGAAGCAAAATTCCGACCACAGCGCGGCTCTTAGCGCGACTTACAAGCCCTCTTCAGAGTTCTCCAAAAAGGCACGTATCGGATCCATGGCTGCTTACGAAAAGCTTTATAAATCATCCATCGCGAAGCCGGAAAAATTCTGGGAAGCAGAAGCCAAGGAACTTCATTGGCAAAAGCCATTCTCCAAAGTGCTCGAGTGGAAATGCCCCGATGCGAAATGGTTCAGTGGTGGTAAAATCAATGTCGCGGAAAACTGCGTGGATCGCCATGCAAGAGGTCCACGCGCCAATAAAGCTGCCATCATCTTTGAAGGTGAACCTGGCGATACCCGCACCATCACTTACGCCCAACTCCACCGCGAAGTTTGCCAATTCGCCAACGTTCTTCTCAAGCGCGGCGTGAAAGCCAAAGACCGCGTGCTGATTTACATGCCGATGATCCCCGAGGCAGCCATCGCCATGCTCGCCTGCGCTCGCATCGGTGCGGTGCACAACGTCGTTTTCGGAGGCTTCGCTTCTGAAGCCATCCTCGATCGCCTCGAAGACTCAGGCGCCACCGCCATCATCACCGCAGACGGCGGATGGCGCCGAGGGAAAATTATTCCACTCAAGCCAGCTGTCGACGAAGCCCTGAAAAAATACTCCAAAGTTAAAAACATCTTCGTCGTCAATCGTACCGGAAACGAAGTCGCCATGAAGCCGAAGCGCGATCTCTGGTGGCACGAAGAAATGGCAACCGCCTCCGCGAAGCACGAGCCGAAAGGTTTCGATTCCGAGCACCCGCTTTTCATCCTCTACACCTCCGGTTCCACCGGAAAGCCAAAAGGTATCCTACATACTTCCGGTGGCTACCTCACCGGTACATACTCCACTTGCAAATACATCTTCGATATGCGCGATGAAGATGTTTACTGGTGCACCGCCGATGTCGGTTGGATCACCGGTCACTCCTACATCGTTTACGGACCACTTGCCAACGGCGCCACCCAAGTCATGTATGAAGGCGCTCCGAACGAGCCAGATTTCGGTCGCTTCTGGAAAATGATTGAGCAACACCGTGTCACCATTTTCTACACCGCTCCCACCGCTATCCGCGCTTTCATCAAAGCTGGCGATGCCTTCCCCGAGAAATACGATCTCTCCTCACTGCGCCTCCTCGGCTCGGTCGGTGAACCCATCAATCCAGAAGCTTGGCATTGGTATCATGAAAAAATCGGTGGCGGCCGCTGCCCCATTGTCGATACTTGGTGGCAAACCGAAACTGGGGCTATTCTCATTTCCCCCATCCCCGGGGCCACTTCTTGCGTTCCCGGCACCGCCACTCGTCCGTTCTTCGGAATCGATGCCGCCATCCTCGATGATGCCGGAAACGAATGCCCACCAAACGTGGACGGCCGCCTCGTGATCCGTAAACCATGGCCATCCATGACCCGCACGATCTACGGTGACAAAGCGCGTTTCAAAAAAACCTACTTCTCGGATTACCCCAGCCTTTACACTGCTGGCGACGGCGCACGTCGTGATAAAAAAGGTAACTTCTGGATCATCGGTCGCCTCGATGATGTGCTCAACGTTTCCGGTCACCGCCTCGGAACCGCGGAAATTGAATCCTCACTCGTTGCTCACCCAGCCGTCGCAGAGGCTGCGGTTGTCGGACGCCCGCACGATCTCAAGGGTCAAGCCGTCGCCGCTTTCGTCACATTAAAAACAGGATATGAAGCCACGGCACAGCTAGAAATCGAGCTCCGCAACCACGTCGGCCAAATCATCGGCCCCATCGCAAAACCCGATGATGTTTATTTCACTCCCGCCCTACCGAAAACCCGTTCAGGTAAAATCATTCGTCGTCTCCTCAAAGAACTCGTCACCACCGGCACCATTTCAGGCAGCGTCACAACCCTAGATGACATAAGCGTCATTGATCACCTCAAAATACTCCTGAAAAAATAGCAAACCTATGACTCCATCTAAATACCTATTTTTAAGCATCGTGAGCCGATTGGGCTACTCGCGTAGAATGATGCGATTGAGTCATGTAACCAGCGAATCGCATTTGCTAAAAGAAGCAGAAACCTATCTAGGTGAAGCGATCTGGCGCGAGGCGGAGAACGTCAAAGCTCTCTCCGTGGAGTATTGGAATCTAAAAAAACTCGTGAAAGATCAAAATGCCATTTCCAAAGAAATCGATCAGTTCCGAGAAAAGATCAACGAAACCTACCAAGTTCGAACCGAAAGTTGGAAAACCGTTAATGAATCCGTTCAAGACCTCACCGATAAACGCAAAAAATTACTCGATCATCTCTACACTTTGACTCGCAAGCGCGATTATGTCGTCGTAAAGGCACGTAAGATCCGCAGCCATTACCAAGGCCTAAAAATCAAGCAAGAGGTATTACGTAAAGAGGGCGATCAGATCCCTGAAATTGTAACAACCTCCACAGATATGTCGGTAATTCGGGCTGATTTTGAGAAACTTAGAGAGGAACGCGCGAAAATTGGTGAAGATATTACTGCAGTTAATGCGGAAATTAAAGGAATCGATCGATTGGTTGGTGAGCGAAAAAAAGTCGGACAGTCAAAAGTAGCCGAGAACTGGGAATCCGTCGGCGATGCCAGCCAACAAATCTCTGTTCGGCGAGCCCAGCTTAATTCGATCCAGCTTCAAATACGCCAGCTCTATGCGGAAGTTGGTCGCTACATCAGCCTCAACTTGCCCAAAGATCCCGAGTGCAAAAAAGCTAGCAAAGAGCAACGAGGATTGATTGTTGTGATGACCGCACTTCGGAAATCCATTCAATACAACATCAAACTCGCCGAGCGCTAGTAGAATCCCACATTTCCACATTTTCTGGAAATGTTTACGCAACTCGTCTTTACAATCTGGCGATCCCCTGTCACACCCCTGAAAGTTTAAACGACACGCACGCGCAACATGCCTAAAGACACCTCGATCCGCAAAATTCTCGTCATCGGCTCCGGCCCCATCGTTATCGGCCAAGGCTGTGAATTTGACTACTCCGGAGTCCAAGCCTGCAAAGCTCTTAAAGAAGAAGGATACGAGGTAATCTTGGTGAATTCGAACCCCGCCACGATCATGACCGATCCGGAGTTCGCGCACCGCACTTACATCGAGCCCATTACTCCGGAGGTAGTTGAAAAAATCATCATCCGCGAGAAGCCCGATGCCCTTCTCCCTACCCTAGGTGGTCAGACGGCGCTCAATACTTCGATGTCGCTTTTCAAATCCGGCACCTTGGAAAAATACGGGGTTCGTATGATCGGCGCAAATGCCGAAGCGATCGATAAAGGCGAAGACCGCCACCTCTTTAAAGAAGCGATGGAAAAAATCGGCCTCGATATGCCGCGCTCAGGAATCGCTCGCACGATGGAAGAAGCTCGCGAGGTTGCTGAAGATATTGGCACGTTGCCACTCATCGTTCGCCCCGCCTTCACCCTCGGCGGCCAAGGCGGCGGCATCGCCTACAATAAAGAAGAATTTGAGGAAATTGTTCACCGCGGCCTCGATCTCTCTCCGGTTTCCGAAGTTCTCATCGATGAATCCCTGCTCGGCTGGAAAGAATTCGAAATGGAAGTCATGCGCGACCGCGCCGACAACTGCGTGGTCATCTGCTCCATCGAAAACCTTGATCCCATGGGCGTGCACACTGGAGACTCAATCACCGTTGCGCCGATCCAAACTCTAACAGATCGCGAATACCAAATCATGCGCGACGCTTCGTTCGCTGTAATCCGCGAGATCGGCGTCGAAACCGGTG
>CAWUUP010000179.1:0-16266 GCA_963925255.1 uncultured Luteolibacter sp. | reverse complement strand
CAAGCGAGTTTTGGAGAAATCGGCCCTCGGAATCGAACAAAGCTGAGGTCACGATCACATGACTCGCACCCGCTTCCAGCCATGATACAGCGTTTTCAGCACGAATCCCCCCTCCCAACTGCATCCCTCCGGGCCACGCGGCTAAGGCCTCATTTGCCGCCATTTCATTGCCCTTTCCGAGCATGATCACGTGCCCGCCGGTCAAACCATCCTGGCGGAATTTCTCCGAAAACCATGATGATGACTTATCTGAAATGAAATTTTCCTTAGGCCCGGGACCATGGTCCCGAAGGCTACCACCCACGATTTGCTTCACTTTGCCATCGTGGAGATCAATGCAGGGACGAAACCGACAGTTCATTTCGATCTATCTTGAACGAGCTTAACGCATGACTTCACTAGAAGTCAGAGCGGTGTTTGGATGGTATTTTGAGCGGAACTTGCAGCACAGTCTGAAAGTCGCTGGATCAATCACTGGATCAATCGCTAGATTTACCCGAGAAGCGTTCAATACGTCTTCTAAAGCTGAGTTCACATATAAAAAGTTCATGAGTGGTAATAAATCTTAGATGATTTTTATCTACAGAATTGAAAACTGGCTAGATTTAAAAAGCACAAACTACCGCAGGGACTTTAACTCATCAATATCTCTATTTCGTATCTTCTTTCTTCCATGTAAGCCATCCCTCATTCATTCTCCCTTCAGTGAAATTTGTTCCAATCATCACTTTACTCCTCTTTACGGCCCATCTCGCCCTTGCAGATGAAAAGGTAGAGCAAAGCATCGCCGCTGCCGAGCGTGCAATGGAAAATGATCTCTGGGACGTCGCGACATCGAAATTACAATCCGCTGCAGCCCAGCCCAACCTCTCTCCGGATACCCGCGCACAAATCCTCATCATGCTCGCGGAAAGCCTCATCCGTAGCAATCAGCCAACGAAAGCTCTTGAACTTCTCGATCAACCTTTCCTGAAAGATTTACCTGAAACTCCATTTTGGAGGGGGCAAGCACTTGCAGGAACTGGAAGATTTAATGATGCGGCTGAGTCACTCGCAACGATCGCAGCGCAACCCACTCATCCATTTATTAGAGAAGCTGCCATCACCACTGCGAGCCTCTACCTCTCACTTGGAAGCCCCGAAAAATCTCTTGAAGCATTAAAACTTCTCGAAGCATCTCCCAAAGTAACGGACCGGATCGAGGCTGCATTTCACCAAATCGAAATCCTCATCGATCTCGATGAATTCGATCAAGCGCGCAGCCTATTTAATAAGGTAAAAGACATACCCAAAAACTTACTCCCTACCGCAAAATTCTTAGATGCAACTTTAATTCTAACAGAAGGCAATGCAGTTGCCGCTGAAACCCTTTTTAGCGATCTGCTCGCGCAACCTGATGGCCAATCCACCACGCGCTATAATCTTGCCGCCCTTGGCAAGGCTGATGCCCTTGCCGCCCAAAACAAGCAGCCCATTGCAACCCAATTTCTCCTCACATTCATTCAAGAAAATCCCAATACGACTGCGCTCGAGCCTATGTTCCGCAGAATCATCCAATGGCTACCCGAGGAAATCATAACTACCGACCACCCCACTCTCGAGCAGCTTGGTGAATGGATTCCTTCAAGCCTCCCGCCATCTAGTGGCCTGATCAATACCGAAACAGCAACCGCCGCCGCCGCTTGGCCGGGTGTATCCAGCCAAATCAGTGACCTAACCGTCTTCGCTATGTATGCGCGTGGAATTGGTCTCCACAGTATCGACAACCCTAGCGCAAAAAATGAAGCATGCCTCCTCATGCAGCGTATCCTCTTACTCGCTCCCCTTCATTTCCTAGCGCCAAAATCTCTTTTCGAGCTCGCAAAATGGCAGCTTCAAGCCAACGAACCAGAACAAGCATTCGCCCTTTTCGACTCCATTCGTCAAACCACCCAATCTAATCTCATAAAAGGTGAATCTACTTTTCTCGATGCAAAGATTGCCTACGAACAAGGCGAAAAAGATTTAGCCATTGCGCTCTTCGATGAAGCTTCAACCTCACTGTCTAACGAAAATCAGAATAATGCCTTACTAAATTCCGCGCTCGTTCGACTAAACGAGAACAACCGCGAATCACTCACTATTCAACACGAAGATCCTGCCATTACTCAACAGCTCAATACCGAACTCACACTCGAAAAAGCACTAACTCTTCGTGATCCAGAAAAAGCAAAAATAGCCCTAGATATTTTCCTAACTGAACACCCCAATCATCCACGGGCCACCGAAGCACGTATTAACATCATCGATGCCGCATTATCCCTATCTTCTCCCGACCTCTCTCTGGCCCGCGCTCAAATCGATACGATCCGCGCCTCAGGACTTCCTCTAAAAGAAGATCAACCCGCTCGTTTAGCAATTGCCGAACTCCGATTGCTTAACGCACTTGATCAAACCGAAAAAACCATCTCACTCGCAAAAGAAATTATCGAAAAATTCCCCGGAACAGCCAATGAAGCAGAATCATTACTCATTTTAGGAAACTGCCTGTTTCGCGCTGGCAGTTACAACGAAGCACGCTTGGTGTTTGGAAAAATCGCCAAATTAAATCCCGGAACTCAACGCTCTCAAGCAGCATTCCTCCTCGCTGCACGGTCCGCTGCTCTTGGAGCAACCAACCAATCGCGCGAAGAAGCCATCGCTCTTTTCGACCAAGCCATCGCCATCAAAGGACCTCTGAGTTCTCTAGCCATCCTTGAAAAAGCACGGGTGAACATCGCCCTAGATCGAATCAACATCGCCATTGAATCCCTAACTGCCGCTTATCAAAAAATCTCACCAGACGATCCCTCACGCCTTTCTACAGGACTCCTGTTATCCGAGGCGATCTATGCGCGCGGTGATACCGACCCAGAGTCTCTTCAAAAAGCTCTAGAAATTTATAACCAACTCGTCGAAATTTCCGCGAACAAGCCAGCTCAATACTTTCGCATTCAATATCTACGTGGGCTCACCTTAGAAAAACTCCCTGACCCAGAAAACCCCAGCCAAACTCGTTTGGGTGATGCGTTATCCGCTTATTTCTCAGTCTTGGATCGACCAGTCGACCCTGCGCCACCCGAATGGAAATGGTTCGAACTTAGCAGCTTCCGCGCTTTGACCATTTTAGAAAATACCGAACGGTGGCAGGCAGCCATTTCAATTGCAGAGAAAATCGCTTCTTTCGGTGGGCCACGTGCAGAAGCAGCAGCAACTCGCGCACGCCAGCTCCGCTTAAAGCATATGATTTGGGAAGATTGAATCCACCCTATTTCAAATCCCTAGACATCGAAACTCGACAGCTAACCCCGTATTCCACATCTTCACCCACGTATCATGTTGAACGCTCCGCGCTGGTTACTTCCTGTCATCTTTACCCTGCTTGGCTTGGTTGCGTCCGTTATTCTTTTTCCCATGGAGAACAGATCGGCAACTGAATATCTCATTAACTTCCCAGATTCACACCTGCTTACCACCCAAATTAGGCCTTATATTCTTTTGTTTCTCTGCTTCATGCCAGCCATAGCAAGTTGGACCTACTGTCTTGGAAATACCTTTGATCACTATCTTTCCCGCCAATTCCTTGGGATTTTCTTCATCTGCCTTGGTGCCTTGTTCACCCTTTGGATGCTGCTCGACCTTCACGATAACCTCGGAGATTTCTCAGGCGCAGAAAACAAGTTTACCAGTGTTCTAAGTTTTTATATTTTAAGCTCTCCCGCCATTCTTCTCGTACTCCTTCCCTACTCGCTCTTATTAGCAAATATCTACTGCCTCGGAAAATTATCCAAAAGCAACGAAATCATCGCCATGGTGCAGAGTGGAACAGGAATCCTCCGTTTAACCCTTCCTCTCATTTTCGCAGGATGCTGGTGCAGCGCTCTCCTACTCGGGCTCAACTATCACTGGGCTCCGCATGCTGAGGGAAAACGCGATGACATGATCGCACTCGCTCAGGGCCGACCCATCATCCAAGCTAAAAACGTAATCTTCCGCGCGCCAAACTCAAATAGACTATGGATGGTTGAAACCTTTCCCGAAAAGTTCCTCAAAGGAGAACCTCTTCAAAACGTGGAGATCACAACGATTAACCCTGACCGGTCGATTAAAAATCGCATTCAATCAAAATCCGCAAGTTACAACAAACGCACCCGAATTTGGACATTACATAATCCTCTCATAAGCCGATTCGAACCCGGTCAAGCACCCATTTTTGAGCAACTCAAAGAACCTTTGATTCGTAAAACTTGGAAAGAAACACCCTCACAAATCATCAAACCTGGTCTTAGCGTTGAATATCTTGGAATACCCGAACTCAAATCCTGGCTGATTTCCCCACTCGCCAAACAGATGACGGCCAACCTTCCGGCATATCTCACTCAATGGTATTATCGTTGGGCTCTACCCATCACTTGTCTCGTCACCGTTCTACTCGCAGTTCCCCTTTCTATTCACTTTTCCCGCCGTGGTGGAGGCAGTGGAATCTTCCTCGCTGTTGTCCTTTCTGTGATGATGTTGTTCATTTCAACCATCGCACTCGCACTCGGTGAATCTGGAATCCTCCTGCCTATACTCGCCGCTTGGCTACCAAATATCATTTTTACCGGAATCGGCCTATATCTCTATCACAGACGCATCACTGGCAGACCCATCTACCAGTCGATTAAAAAATTACTCAACTTCAACAACTAGCTCCATCAAAGCATGGCACTCCCAGAATCATGGCATGTCCGCAATCGCAGTCGCGAATGCAGCATCACCCAAACTCCTTTCACCGAAGGTCAACCCATCGTCACTGCACTCTTCCCGGATCCAGAATCTTCTGGTTACCTTCGGAAAGATTTTTGTGAGAATGCATGGGCTGAACGCTCATCTGAAGATGATTCCCCCTTCTCTTCATGGCGCACCAAATTTCAACCCGCGCCCGCCAACGACTCGCAACCCGTCGTCACCAAACAAAGCGCGGAAGATCTTCTCAAACAGATGGTCGAGGACGATCTGGAGCATACCGAAAACACTCGTTACATCCTTGCGGTCATGTTGGAACGTCAAAAAATCTTACGCGAAACTGACACTCAACCTACAGCCAGTGGCATTCTCCGAATTTACGAACACCGCAAAACTGGCGAGGTGTTTATCGTTAAAGACCCCAACATCCCTCTCGACGAAGTAGAAAAAATACAGCTCGAAGTCATGGAACTCCTCTCGCCGCAGAAGCCTATCATTCCTTTGGAAAATCCAGAGATTGCAGCGGAGGCTGAAGCCTCACCTGAATCAACTAGCGAGGAAACTTCCGCAAATTCCGCGAGCTAGACCCTTTGTTCGTTTCCTCTGAGACCTTTACGACTCTGCGTTAATAATCCTCCTTTGAGATTTGCGCTTCTTTCTCGCAAGGAGTTGACCTTGCCGCATTCCTGATTACACATTCCCCACATGCAGCAAGACGATTCAAAACCAACTCAAGAAATTCCCGATTCCGAGGAGGAAATCCAAGATCCCAACGAGCCGACCATGGAAAATCCAGTAGCTGCCGAGCTGGATCCGTTGGAGCAACTCGAAGCGGACGTCGCTAAATGGAAGGAACTTTCCCTGCGCACCGCCGCAGAAATGGATAACCTCCGCAAACGCACCGCACGCGAACGTGAAGATGCCATTCGATATGCCAACCAACGCCTGCTCGAAGACCTTCTTCCTGTGATCGATAACTTTGAAATGGGCATGCAAGCAGCCGCACAAGATATCTCATCCATGATCTATATTGGTATGGATATGGTGCGCAAACAACTCAATGAGTTTCTCAGCAACCAAGGCGTTACTGAAATTTCTACTGAAGGACAGTTCGACCCTAATCTCCACGATGCCGTTTCACAAGAAGCCTCTGATCAACCTGAAGGCACCATCATCCGCACCACACGCCGTGGTTTCAGACTTCGCGACCGCCTCCTGCGTCCAGCCAGCGTGGTTGTTTCATCCAACTCCTAAAATCTTCAATCATACTCTCCTCCTTGAGGCTTAAAGTTTAGAATTTAAAAATTCATTTTTATTATGGCTGCACAACGCGACTACTATGAAATCCTCGGCGTTTCCCGAAATGCGGATGCAGCTGAAATCAAAAAATCTTACCGCAAACTCGCTGTAAAATTTCATCCGGCTAAAAATCCCGGCGATCCCACTGCCGAAGATAAATTCAAAGAACTCGGCCAAGCCTATGAAGCACTCTCCGATCCTGATAAACGCGCAGCTTACGATCGCTATGGCCACGATGCCTTCTCTGGCGGCATGGGCGGCGGACGCGGTGGCTTCCATGATCCCGCAGATATCTTCTCACAAGTCTTCGGCGGTGCATTCGGTGGCGGCTTCGACGAATTTTTTGGCGGTGCTGGCCCACGAAAAAAAACCAGCAAACAACGCGGTTCCGATCTCCGTTATGATCTCGAAATCACCCTCGAAGAAGCCGCCCGTGGTGTTGATAAAGAACTCGAGATCGAACGCAATATTCCCTGTGCAAAATGCAGCGCAAGCGGCTCAAAAGGATCAGGTGGGGTGAAAACTTGTAGCACCTGCGGGGGGCGTGGAGTTGTCGGCCGCCAAGCCGGAATTTTCATCCAACAATCTACTTGTCCCGAATGTCGAGGTGCTGGCGAAATCGTCTCCGATCCCTGTGGCGATTGCAGAGGACAAGGTCGCGTTGAGCGTGAAACTCGCATCAAACTCCGTATCCCAGCAGGCGTAGACACCGGCGTTAGGCTACGTTCTACCGGTAACGGCGATGCAGGAGTCCGTGGTGGAGCTTCCGGTGATCTCTACGCTTTCATCCACGTCGAGGATCACGATATCTTCGAGCGCGAGGGAAGCACTCTATTCTGCGAGGTCCCACTTCCTTTCAGTACCGCAGCTCTTGGAGGTGAACTTAAAGTCCCCACCCTCGATGGCCAATCCTCCATCAAAATCCCAGCAGGAACTCAGGGCGGAACCACTTTCCGCGTTCGTGATAAAGGCATACCATCGCTTTCCGGTGGCTCGAAGGGAGATCTCAACGTCACGGTCCAAGTCGAAGTCCCAACCAAACTCAGCAAAGACCAGCAGGAAAGACTCAGGAACTTTTCCGAATCCATCGGCGATCAAAACTCACCGGTTCACCAGAGCTTCCTCGAAAAAGCCAAACGCTTTTTTGATCTGTAATCATGCCTTTCAAGCTGGAACACATCGACGGATCGGCCCGCGCCGGAACCCTAACCCTGCCGCACGGCGAGGTTAATACGCCGATTTTTATGCCAGTCGGCACCCAGGGCTCAGTCAAAACCCTACACCCTGCTGAGCTCGACGAGCTCGGCGCCCAGATCATTCTCGGAAATACCTACCATCTTTGGCTGCGCCCCGGAGACGAGCTCATCAAGAATATGGGGGGACTTCATGATTTCACCACTTGGCAAAAGCCCATCCTGACCGATTCCGGTGGTTTCCAAGTTTGGTCACTCGCTAAAATGCGCAAGATCACCGAAGAAGGCGTCCGCTTCCAATCCCATCTCGACGGTTCAAAAATGATGCTCACCCCCGAGAAATCCATGGAAATCCAAGCCGCGCTCGGCTCCGACATCGCCATGCTTTTCGATGAATGCCCTCCTTATCCCTGCGATGAGAAATATGCAGCTACCTCGCTCGCTTTAACCACTCGCTGGGCAAAGCGCTGCAAACAGTGGATCACCGAAAACCAGCCCCTGACCGCCGGCCTTCCCCAAAACCACTTTGGTATCGTCCAAGGCTCAGTCTACGCGGATCTTCGTGAGCAGTCCGCCAAAGAACTCGTCGAACTCGACTTCGATGGCTACGCCGTCGGCGGAGTATCAGTCGGCGAGCCCGAAGAAGAAATGTTCCGCGCCATCGATAACGCCATTCCCTTTCTCCCTGCAGACAAACCCCGTTATGCAATGGGCTTAGGCACTCCTCCCCAGATTCTTGAGATGATCTCTCGAGGTGTGGACATGTTCGATTGCGTGATGCCGACCCGTATGGCCCGTCACGGGGTCGCTTTTACCCTTGACGGCCCTATCCATATCAAAAACCTCGTCCACTCGAGAGATCCGCGCCCAATCTGTGTAAGTAGCCATCCTCACGTCTCTCGTTTCTCTCGTTCTTACATTCGCCATCTATTCCGAGCAGGCGAAATGCTCGCTTTACGATTGCTTTCCTTCCATAATCTGCATTTCTACCTATCCCTAACGCAGCAAGCGCGAGAAGCGATTGCCAACGGAACTTTCCAAACATACAAAAATACATTCATCCAACGTTATAACGCCAACCAACTTATCCCATGATCCAACTCCTCAATACTCTCGCCGCTACCGCTCCTGATAACAAAGGCACACAATCCATCATTGGTCACCCAATGTTCATGATGGTCGTAATGGTCGTGCTGTTCTACTTCCTTCTCATCCGTCCTCAACAACGTCAGCGCAAAGAGCAAGCATCTCGTATCTCTGCTCTCAAAACGGGTGATAAGGTCATTACTACCGCTGGCATGCACGGCATTGTTCATAGCGTAAAAGACACAACCGTCGTGGTTAAAGTCGCCGAGGGCACCAACCTCGAATTCGATAAAGCGGCAATCGCTAGCGTATCGAAAAAAGACTAATTCATTCCCCCCGGTCATTCACGCCGTTTCTCGGTATCCTTTCAAATTCTCACTGAAATCCCATGCTCGCTATTACATTTTTTAACGATCCTCTCGTCATCTTCCTCACCGGACTTGGTATCCTGATCTTGTTCTTTTGGTATTTCGCAACTGAGATCGAAAGCAGAAAACGTAACGTCGGCAGCATTCTCATACTCGGCATCGTCACGCTCTGTGCATTCGCAGTATTTCCTCTCAAGGAACGCCTCAAAGGTAGTATCGATATTGTCGGTGGTTCCTCATTCTTCCTTCGTATTCAGCCTAAAGATGACGGCAATGGTAACCCGCTCCCGATCAATTCCGATCAGGTCGAAGAAGCGATGCGCGTGATTGGGGACCGCCTCAACTCATTGGGAACATCTGAGCCTATTATCGCTCACCAAGGCAAAGACGGGATTATCGTCCAAATGCCAGGTATCGAACCCGAAAAATCCGCAGAAGTCCGCATCATTCTAGAAACGGTTGCAAAACTTGAACTAAAAGAAGTTTCTCCACGTAACGACGAAGTCGGAGATAGTGGAAAAACTCTAGCTCAACGCGTTCTTGATGGTGAAGATGTCGATCCTGGTTATCGCGCTTATTCATTAACTCAGAAAGATCGTGATGATAAAGAGTTCACTATGCCCATCTTACTTAAGCGGGTCGCAGCACTCGGAGGGTCGGATATCGCATTTGCAACACCTTCCTTAGAACGTTCTGACGCAGTTAGCGTCACACTCAACAGCGCAGGCGCCGAAAAAATGTTCAACCTCACGAAGGACATGCGCAAAGGAACCGATCGTATTGCGATCGTTCTAGATGGAGTGGTCATCAGCGCACCAACCGTGAATGACATTCTCAGTAAAAACTTCGAGGTTAGTGGACTAGATGATCCAGGTGAACCTAAGGAGCTAAGCAATGCCCTGATGAATCCATTGGAAAATGCGCTTGTCGTTGAGCAGGAAAGCACCGTTTCCCCAACCCTCGGTTCATCCTTCGTCAAACAAGGAATTTTTTCTGGCCTAGCTGGCTTGGCAATTACAGCGGTTTTCATTCTCATCTACTACCACCTCGCGGGTATGATCGCTCTTATTGCTCTGCTGATTAACGCGGTCATTCTCTTCGGCGTAATGGCGATGTTCGGTTTTACTTTCTCTCTTCCTGGCATCGCCGGTCTTATCCTCACCATCGGTATGGCAGTAGACGCTAACGTTCTTATCTACGAACGCCTCCGCGAGGAAATCGATAATGGAAAATCCCTAAAAAGCGCGATCGCTTCTTCTTACGACAAAGCCTTCTCTTCAATCCTTGATTCCAACCTCACGACCCTCATCGCCTGTATTATCCTGATCGGCATGGCAAGCGGTAGCATCAAGGGCTTCGCGTTAACTCTCACAATCGGACTAGTTGCTTCGATGTTCTCAGCCATCATCGGCACCCGTGTGCTTTTCCGTTGGGGAATCGATACTGGAATGCTACGCAAGCTGAGCTTCCTCAATCTCATCAAATCCGCAAATTTCGATTTCATGGGAAAAGCCAAAGCCTGCGCTGTCTTTTCCGGAATACTATTCATTATCGCAATTACCACGTTTGGTGTGAAACAAAAATCCGCACTCGGTATCGACTTCACTGGCGGCTCGATCATCACATTCCAACTAGGTGACAAGTCCGTAAGTCTTAGTGATGTTAACGCTGCCCTCAAGAAGGCCGATCTCACTCGAGAAGCTATCCCTCAAGAACAGAGCATCGCCGGTAGCGATAATCTTCTCACCATTCGCGACGACAAAAATGACAGCTCTAAAGTTATAGAAATCCTCCGCTCTGAAATTCCTATACTTAAAGAAAAAGATGCTCTTGGAGTGGACCTCATCAAGGCGTCCAAAGAAGAAGTCTCCGCGACGATGGGTCTCAGCTTCGTGAAAGAAGCCCTCTTTGCACTCAGCTTAGGAATCATTGGTATCTTTGCCTATATTGTCCTTCGCTTTGAGCTTTCCTTCGCCTTCGGCGCCATCATCGCTGTCTTGCACGACATCCTCATTGCTGTAGGTGTTGTCGTCCTCCTTGGAGAACAACTCTCACAAATTCACGTAGCAGCCATTCTCACCATCGCCGGTTATTCGATTAACGATACCATCATCGTCTTTGACCGCATTCGCGAAACCGTCCTCATCCGCACTGGAGAAGTTAGTGAAGTAATGAACGAGGCCATCAACCAAACCCTCTCACGCACGGTCCTAACCTCTTCAACCACGATCTTTACAGTCGCCATTCTCGCAATCTTTGGTGGTGCCGCGCTACGTGACTTTTCAGTCACTATTTTGGTCGGACTCGTTATCGGAACTTACTCTTCCATCTTTGTCGCTTCACCTATCGCTCTCTGGTGGTCACAGCGTAAAGGAGGAAATCTCCGAAAAGACGTTCTTGCAACAACCCTTGCCGCGGAAAGTGTCAAAACTGATTAAGTTTTAAACTTCCTAACTCAAAGTTCAGATCAGCGCGGTGCAGTTTAACTACGCCGCGCTTTTTGATAGTGTAGAACCAAGCACCAACTACGACACGTCGGGGCAGCAGGCCGCGTCTGTAGCATTTCTCCACGAAGTCAGACTCACGAAAGAATCCAGCTCCTAGAGTTCAACTATCCATGTGGTATAAACCTCTTACTATCCGTGGTTATCTGTGTTCATCCGTGGTTCATTTTCCTTTAAATGATAAACCACGAACTCACTCAGTCACGCTAGGCACTTCATCAGTTGCCTTACGTTTTTCTGGATTTTTCCGATTTTTACGATCTTCAGGATGGCGCCTCGGTCCTTTTGGGCGATCCTCAGAAGTGATCTGTCCGTCTGAATTGGTATCCATCCGAGCAAAAATTTGCTTACGCTTATCCTCGGGCAGTTGACTAAAAAACTTACCTTGGCTGAATTCTTCAAAACTTAACCCTCCGCTCTTATCCGTATCAAGATCACGAAATTCACGCATCTTTATTTCGTGCGACTGCCGTTGCATTTTACGAATCTCCTCTGGCACAACTTTCCCATCCCCGTCTAAGTCAATACGAGCAAAGAGCTTGTCACGCTGTTCCTGAGGCATATTTACCATTCGTGGCGTGGCAAAAAGCTCTTCTGGGCTAATCGCTCCATCACTATTTTTGTCCATCATCCCGAACATATCGCCGTGCCCCCCCGGATGGTGACGCATTTCTCCATCTTTATCCCTGCTTCTTTCCCCGTATTTTTGCTTATCATCCAGACGTTTTTCCAACATCTTCCTAACTGGTTTTTTACGGGATTGCTCCTCCGCCTGTAAATGTAAGAGCATCGCGCATCCATATACAAAGAGTAGAACTTGAAGCTTCATTGAAAAATAACGTTTAAAGTTTAGAAATTTGCCGCGAAGATTCGTCAGCTCTTACTACAACACTCCAGCAACCAAAAAGTTTCGCCTAATCTTCTAACCCGCCTCAAATGCACATTATCGACATCTTAAGCGCCCCGAAACCCTCTCTTTCCTTTGAGTTCTATCCTCCGCGTGCAGAGGCCGCATGGGAAGAGCTTTATGAGACGATTCAAAACCTCGAAACTCTCTCACCCTCTTTTGTGTCGGTGACCTATGGCGCTGGTGGTAGCACTCGCGAGCTCACACACGATCTGGTGCTTCGGATCATCAAACCACCAACATCCCTCCCGTTCCCCACCTCACCTGTGTTGGACATACGAAATCGGAAATTGATACCATCCTCACCCGTTACGCTGAGGCAGGCGTTTCAAACATCCTCGCACTACGTGGCGATCCACCCAAAGACCAACCCAATTACGATTGGTCACAAGGTGATTTCCGCTACGCCGCTGATCTCGTCGCCCATATTAAAAAATTCAATGACTCCGGCAACCACCCAGACCCGCGAGGCTTCGGCATTGGCGTAGCCGGCTTCCCAGAAGGTCATCCTGCCACTCCGAATCGCGTTGATGAACTCGATCACATGAAAGCTAAAGTCGATTCGGGAGCCGACTACATCTGCACCCAGCTATTTTTCGATAATCATGATTTCTTCGATTATCGTGATCGCTGCCAACTTGCAGGAATACATATCCCCATCATCGCTGGTATTATGCCAGTCACTTCACTCTCAAGCATGAAGCGCATGGCCGAACTCGCCGCTGGCGCTCGTTATCCTGCAAAACTCATCAAAGCCCTAGATCGCGCTAACTCAAACCCAGAAGCTGTCGAACGTGCAGGCATTCACTATGCTGCCCAGCAATGCGCCGAACTCCTCGATAGGTCCATAGCTGGCATACATTTATACACCCTAAATAAATCTCACACCACGCGCCAGATCTACGCATCATTAGGACTTTGATACGCCAAGCAGCAACCTACTGCCCCTTGAACACTCGTCCGTCATTATTCTGCCAGGCAGTTTTCACACTTAGGTAAAGAGCACTTAGCTGTGCCTCAGTCATCATCCGATATTCGATCGACTTAGAATGAGTCGTTAGAGGATATTTCTTTTGAACCATGTCTTGCGCACTGCTGCCATGTTCACTTGCCGCGCTGTTAGCAATTTCTAGTGCCCGGGCTGCGAGATCGGCTGTCCCAGACTGAGGCCCTGCAGCGGTAGCAGGCGAAATAAAATAAAACCGAGCGAGTGACTGACCTTCTGTGTCAACCGTCACCTCATCCACAATTACTGCCGCATCCAAGACATACTTATGTCTACTCACCGATGTAATCCTTGATAGCGCCACTAAGTAATTTCCTCCAGCTAAGTTCGCCTCCCAATATCCTTTTCTTCCTCGCTGATTATTCGTGTTGTTCTGATTCTGGTCAGGATTGTTAGGATCTATGGTTTGTGAATAACCCATACCGGAAAACGCCATAAGCGAGGAAATGACTAAAATTAAAAGTTTTATCATGGTCCTCAGATACACCTCCGTCCTTTATTTGACCAGCTAGTAAAATCCTTTAGAAAAGTTAATCATTGATCGGATCCTATTTTTCGAGCAACTTTCCAGACATGATTCTTTACCGCCCTAATGTTGCGGCACTCATGGTAGACACGAATGGCAATCTTCTCATTTGCGAACGTTCCACCATTCCTGGCGCTTGGCAGTTCCCCCAAGGCGGGGTCGATTTGGGCGAAGAAATCGAGCAAGCACTCTACCGCGAAATCCGCGAAGAGATTGGACTATCCAAAGAGCATTACGAAATCATCCGACGCAAAGGTGGATATCGTTATCTATATCCTGAAGATGTCCGTGCTAAAAAAGTTCAAAAGCACGGCAATCACGGCCAAGAACAAACCTATTTCCTCTGCAAGGTCAAACCCAACGCCCCGGATATCGATATAAATCAATCACCTCGAGAGTTCCGATCTTACCGCTGGATCCACCCCACTGAGTTCAATCTCGACTGGCTTCCCTCTTTCAAGCACGAGGTTTACCGAGCTGTGATGAAAGACTTTTTGGACATCGTTTTAGATTAATGATCTAAGACTGTTTTTACGAGCTAAGCTTTTCTGGATAATCCCCTCTTGATATCAAGCCAGCGATTGATTGCACGACGTAGGGCTTATCTTCTGGGAAAGTTACACCAAACCAAGTCGCACTCGTCTCAATCACTTCACAGCGGGTTTTACCCTTGTGTATCAGCGTGTCCACCACAGTCGGAATATAGAATTCACTGGTCTCTTCACCTCCATATTGTGCGAGGAAGTTTGCAAATTCGGATTCGATATCAGCCATAAAGCATTCTGGAAAAGCCCAAAAGTTCATCGATGCTGGTGCTTTTGGATCGAGCACTCGGCTTTCTCTATTCAAGCCGATACCCACGATTTCACCGGATTCATCACGCGCGATCTTCACCACTTCCTCAACAGCTATAAGCATACGTTCCTGACTCACCTCACAAATACCACGATTCACGCTTCCATGCTCTGAGAGTGTATTTTCCAGCGGATAGGCAACCAAACCACATAAGCTATCATCGGATCTTTTCAGGAACTGACTCGCCTGAAGATATGCATCGCTCCCATAAAAATCATCTGCATTGATCACAGCAAAAGGACCGTCGACAAGTTCTCTTGCTGCTCGGATGGCGTGCGTCGTCCCCCAAGGCTTTGTGCGCCCAACAGGAGGAACGTAAGGAGCAGGTAAATCATCCAAACGCTGATACGCATAGTCCACATGAATAAGCTTCGCAAAGCGCTCACCAATTCCTGACTTAAACGCATCCGCAAAATCCTCCCGAATCACAAAGATCACTCGATTGAATCCAGCTTGAATCGCATCATAGACCGAATAATCGAGAACGGTTTCTCCGTTTGGACCCATTGGATCCAACTGTTTCAATCCGCCGTAACGGCTACCCATACCTGCTGCTAAAACGATCAATGACGGCATAACGAAAATATTACTCATTACTTAAAATCATGTCGAACCTAACTGTTTGAAAATTCTAGCCTGTTTGCCAAAAGTCTAGAATTCAAGGTCCATCCCCAAAAAAACGGGATAGCCAATCAGCCATCCCGTTCTTCTGAAAATCAATAGATTCAAATAATCTTAGTATTCGTAACTCATGTAGAAGTTAAACTGTCCACCTTTGTCAGCCGTTTTGTCAGGAGAGCTAACCGGCACTGCATAGTCCAATGCCAACGGGATAGGACTGATCGGCAATTGAATGCGGATACCAAAACCAATATCGCTATATATATCTTGTGGAGAAAGATCCCAAGAGCCTGAGTTCACGAAACCCATGTCGTAGAATACAGCACCACGCAATATCTCAATGATAGGCACGGTATATTCCGTATCAAGATAAGCTAAAGAATGACCACCTAAGGTTTCGCCAGATGGAGTATCACGTGCGCCACCAATATCGCGGAATTCAAACCCACGTAGCGTCCTGCCGCCACCTAGGAACATGCGCTCGAAAATAGGCACTTCATCATTGATTGCATCCACAAATGCAACCTCACCATTGACAGAGAGAATGGTGTCCCATTTGAGATTCCAATACTTCGATCCTTGGGTTGAAAACGTAATGGTCTCAACATCTCCACCTAGTCCTGCGAGCGCGAGCGAGACATCTAGTTTTTCTCCGCTACGTGGAGTGACTGTGCTGTCGCGGCTGTCATAAAGATAACTAAGCGTGAGAGCACTACGGATAAAGTCGCCATCTTCAGCAAGAAACGCAGCACTAGAACCAGCATCCACGTCAACCGTGATGGTCTCCAAAGAATAGGCGAGTTTAACCGATGATTTCTCAGTTAGAGGCTTTTTAAGGAAGATCGATGCGCCGGCGTTCGTCTGCTCATAGACATCACTGAAGTAGGAAGACTGACGGTAGAAAAGTTCGCCACCAAGTGCGAGTTTGCGATCCATGAACCATGGTTCAACGAGTGAAACACTGAATTCGCTACGCTCCGAACCTGCGCGCAGATTCATTCCAAAACGCTGACCGCCTCCGGTGAAGTTCCATGGATTAGTGATATCAAAGTTGGTCTGCTCCAGCGTAAGGAAACCCACCACGTTATCAATCGAGCTAAACCCAACGCCGATACCAACAGAACCCGTGTTGCGCTCTTCGACAAGAATATCGAT
>CAWUUP010000178.1:0-3198 GCA_963925255.1 uncultured Luteolibacter sp. | reverse complement strand
AAAGGTGATCATTACGCACTTGTCTGTAAGGAATGTGACTCGGTGACATTTAAAGAAGTCGCAACTGCTGAGGAGATGAAAGCCCTCTGCCACGACGGCGGAGCAATGCATTGTGGCTCCTGCGAGAAGAAATTCACGGTCAAACACATGGGTCCTGCCGGAAAAGGAACTACCAAGACTAAGATGACTATCGTCAATGCCGAAGGCAGAGAATGCATGTTCGTTGCGCAATTGAGTCAGTAGGTATTTCATATGCCGCCGCTCTCACTCTTGCGCCGCCGGAAGCTTCTGGCGGCGTTTTTTATCTAAAATCAGTGATTATACAGTGAACAAGATAAGCACTTGTTCTCATTAGAGATGCAGCAAAAAGGTTACACCTATGAGCTGATTTCATCAGATTTTGTAATAAAAAAGCGTCCCTCTGAGCCTAAATAACCGATTGACGCTGTAACCGACAAGCGTAAGTTACGCTATAAGGTTCAAACTCGTGTTCCAAACTTGAAATCTCTAAGTGTCATTACCGCTTTCATCCTGTCACTGCTCATAGCAGTTCCGCTCTGCTGTTGTAGCCCTGGGGGAGAACATTCACAAAAAGCTAGCAGTTGCTGCCATGGCAAAACGGCTCCCGGTGATAAAGAAGACGGTCCCAAAAAAATCTGTGCGTGTAAAACTCATGACCCAAAGGATAAGGCGGAGGTTTTGTTGATTCCTGGCGGAACCGTAAGAGATATCGCTCCACCAGTTTACGAATTTAGTCTCGCACCTTCTACGTATTTCACCCCAGTGATTACTGCGATAATTCCGTATATCATCGACGATCCATTGGAAGATATTTTAGTGAGGCATTCCCGCTGGCTTATTTGATTTAGGAAAGACCTAATTTTCCGACGGCAATTCTCGCCGCCTTTTCGCGTGCTCTTCTTTTCCGGATCACCCAAAACACCAGCTAGGTGTGTTCTTTTCAACCCATAGTAATCACTTTAAGATTTACGCTCTCTTTTTATATGAAACCTCTTTTACTTCTCATTCTCACTCTCATTCCGCTCCACGCAAAAACCGTAGAGTATGAACTCAATATCGCTGAAGAAAATTGGGCTCCGGCTGGGTTAAAACCCATACGAGCGCTCACACTCAACGGTAGTCTACCGGGGCCAACTTTGAGGTTCCGAGTCGGAGACACGGCACGGATCTCCGTGCACAACAACCTTCAAAAGGAAGACACCTCTGTCCATTGGCACGGACTCTTGGTGCCGAACTCACAAGACGGAGTTCCATACCTAACGACGCCTCCGATCAAAGCTGGTAGCAGTTTAGTATATGAATTCCCTCTAAAACACCCAGGAACCTATTGGTATCACAGCCATAGTAGACTTCAGGAACAACGCGGGATTTATGGGTCGATTGTCGTCGAGCCGCGGGAAGGTGAAGCGATTCATTCCGATGCGGAGCACGTCTTGGTTCTTTCTGATTGGACTTATGAAAAACCGGATGAAGTGATGCGCACCCTCATGCGCGGAAGCGATTGGTATTCGATTAAGAAAGGTAGCGCTCAATCCATCGCTGGCGCAATGAAGGCTGGAGCGCTTAAAGATTATTTCCAACGTGAGCGCAGTCGCATGCCACCGATGGATGTCTCGGATGTCGCCTACGAAGCGTTTCTAGTTAACGGTCAGAAGCAAATCGAACTAGGAGGAAAACCCGGTGATAAAATCCGCTTGCGAGTGATCAACGCCGCAGCCTCAAGTTACTTTTACCTAAGCTCATCGACAGGGCCTATGACGATCGTTGCGGCAGATGGGCCAGCGGTTTCACCTGTGAAATCAAAACGCCTCCTGATCGGTATTGCTGAAACTTACGACCTAATCATCACGATTCCACCCTCTGGAAAATGGGAGTTTCGCGCGACTTCGCAAGACGGATCCGGACATGCATCCGCTTACATGGGAAATGGAGATCTTCATCCTGCACAAGATCCTCCGAAGCCAAACTTGTATACCATGGATGATATGTTGAGCGGGGCGCTCAGCGCGATGGATATGGACGGAATGTCAAATACTATGGAAGAGGCCCGCCCGCCTGCGCCGTATGCGAAGCTTCACTCACCAACGCCGACTGAGATTTCCTCTTCCGCACCAAGACGCACTCTTGAATTGCGACTCACTGGAAGTATGGAGCGCTACATTTGGTCCATTAACGGCAAGACGGCTCATGAAGATGGAGTGATCAAAGTCACACGTGGTGAAGTTCTACGGTTGGAATTTATCAACGATACCATGATGCATCACCCTATGCATCTGCACGGCCATTTCTTCAGAGTCATCGACGGTGATCATGACAGCCATGCTCCGATGAAGCACACCATCGACGTGCCTCCGATGGGTCGTCGCACTATTGAGTTTCTCGCGAATGAGCATGGTGATTGGCTTTTCCACTGCCACCTTCTTTACCACATGCACGCAGGCATGGCACGTGTCTTCAGTTACGATGATCAAGGCGAAGACCACGTGCCAGATCTCGGAGAAATGGGAGAGGATCCGCTCTATTTCATGGCATCTGGAAACATCCAATCTCACATGAGTATGGGAATGCTGACTTTGATGAACCAACGCAATGATTTCATGGCAACATGGGACGTCGGCATCCATCACGATCACTCGGGAGGCGGATCTGATCACGAATATGACTACGAGGCGGATGTCGTTTGGAAGCGTTATATGGATACTAACTTCCGCACGCTTTTCGGCTATCGTTTCACCAATGATGAGGATGCTGAGGATCGCTTTATTGGAGGAGTTGAATACCGCCTACCCTATATGATCTGGAGCGGATTAACGGTCGATAGTGAAGGCGATGCCAGAATCACCGCCATGAAGGATTTCCAAATCACATCACGGCTCTCTTTCCTAACAAATGTGGAATATGACACCGGCTCGCGACTCAAATGGAGTGCAGGTCTTAACTACACACTCACTAAAAATTTATCTCTCATCACAGAATACGATTCAAATCACGGCATCGGCGGTGGAATCGGGTTCGAATTCTAAAAAACAAAAAACATAACCCAAAACTATGAAATCAATCATTACATCAGCAATCATCGCTACCTCATTCGCCCTCGCTTCCTGCGCCGCAACGAGTGGCTCTGGAGTTAAAAACTACACGAGCGACAAATGCGTCGTTAGCGACAACAAACTCGGC
>CAWUUP010000177.1:0-6839 GCA_963925255.1 uncultured Luteolibacter sp. | reverse complement strand
GCGACAATTACCCCCTCGTCAACCCATAATTAGCTCGATTCTATATAATCATATCGCTTCACTTACAGGCGTCGGCCCCCGCCGGCGCCTGTTTTCTTTTCCTATGAAATCTCCAAATTTTATTCTTGGAATCCTAGCCGGAGCCCTCGCCATCGCGGCAATAGCTTGGAAGCTGTTTCCTGAAACGCCTGGGGACCCATTCACCGGATCAGCAATAACCCAATCACTTTCCACTACGAACAAAAAGCAATCCGGTTCCGCATCGTTTCCAAAAAAATCCAACTCGGAAGACACTCAGAAACCCGAGTTTACAAAAATAGCGGATCGTTCACTCACCGAAAAAACTTCGCGCGACGGCACGAACAGGCCGTCCGCTGGACCAAAGGCGTCTTCACGTCCAAACCCCATGAAAGAGCGCTTGCAAGCATCTGCAAGAGAAAGTCTCCTCACTACACCACTTCCCACTCCGGCCGTTTTCATCGCCCTTGATCCCTCAATCTCAGGTATCCCAGCGGTTCACGAACCTGACCTCCAAGCCATGGCTGTGGATGCCTCAAATATTATCAAAAGCTACGAGGCAGCCGTTGCAGAAATCGAGGCGAACGCCACTCTGTCATTTGCGAGTAAAGAACTAGCATTACTGGCCGAAAAGCAGATATCCTTCGATGGTATAAAATACGCAGACTACCAGTTCCAGGCAAAATACGGTGCAAGAGCATGGATTGCTCATCACCTCGCGGCGCACCGGGAACTCAACTCGGAAAAATGAGACCCCTCTCATCATTTTCACTCAGAGACAGAGAACCGATCTAACGCAGAGCCAATATTTCTTGGGACAAGGCGTGATCAGAGCGCAAAGCGTTCTCTTCCTCGTTCGCTAGGTTAGGCGGTGGAGTTAATCCAGTCGTATTCATAATGCGCCGCAGGCTTTGGACTGCTGGGATTCTTTATTCCCAGCTTTCTCGATGATGCAATCAACAGCGAGCGCGGGACAATTCCTCAGACCTTGAATATAATCGATTCAACCCTCAGAGCTGCAAATGATCGAGGTAGTCCAGAGCCTCCGGCGGTTTTCACCTATTCTCACCATCCCCTCCCTGTCACACTGCGCCAAAATCGCACCCATCAACTGCGACATCTTGTCCAATTTGCCAGCAATAGAAAATCCCCAACTCATCAGAATCCCTTATGAAACATAGAATAAAATCACATCTCTAAGATAGGCATCAAACCTGCAAAAGAATAGGTAGCAACCCCAATTTAAATTATGTCTAAAATTCTAGGAATCGACCTTGGCACCACCAACTCCTGCATGTCCATCATGGACGGCGGCGAACCCACCGTGCTTGAAAACTCGGAGGGTGCCCGCACAACTCCTTCCGTTGTAGCTTTCGCTAAAAATGGCGAACGTCTCGTCGGACAAGCTGCAAAACGCCAGGCAGTCACCAACCCGAAAAATACCATTTTCTCCGCCAAACGCCTTATCGGACGTAAGTTCTCCGAACTCACCGATGCCGATAAACGCATGCCTTACAAAATCGTCGCCGCATCAAATGGCGACGCCCACATCCAAGTCGAAGTCGCCGGCGAAAACAAAACCTACTCCCCACAAGAAATCGCGGGCATGGTTCTCGGCAAACTGAAAGCCGATGCCGAAGCAAAAATCGGCGAGAAAATCACCCAAGCGGTTATTACTGTCCCTGCCTATTTTAACGACTCTCAGCGTAACGCCACCAAAGCGGCTGGTGAGATCGCTGGACTTGAAGTCCTTCGCATCATCAACGAACCCACCGCCGCAGCTCTCGCTTATGGCCTTGATAAAAAATCCGACGAAAAAATCGCCGTCTACGACCTTGGCGGTGGAACCTTCGATATCTCCGTCCTCGAAATCGGTGACGGTGTCTTTGAAGTTCTCGCAACGGATGGCGACACCCAACTCGGTGGTGACGACTGGGATAATACGCTCATCGAATACATCGTTGGCGAATTTAAAAAAGATCAAGGTATCGATCTCTCCGGCCAACCTGATGCCCTTCAACGCATCAAAGAAGAAGCCGAAAAAGCCAAGATCGCACTCTCTTCTAGTCAGTCTTACGACATCAACCTTCCTTTCATCACTGCGGACGCAACCGGCCCAAAACACATCCAACTCACCCTCTCTCGCTCCAAGCTTGAGCAACTCACCGATAAACTTTTCGCCCGTACCAAAAAGCCTGTCATCGACTGCCTTAAAGAAGCTGGCCTATCCGCTTCGGAAATCAACGAACTCGTTCTCGTCGGCGGCATGACCCGTATGCCGAAAGTCGTCGAGATCGCACGTGAACTCGCCGGCCAAACTCCTCACCAAGGCGTTAACCCCGACGAAGTCGTCGCCATCGGTGCAGCCATCCAAGGCGGTGTGCTCGCAGGTGATGTCAAAGACGTTCTCCTCCTCGATGTCACTCCCCTTTCCCTGTCTATCGAAACAGAAGGCTCCCGCGCGACTCCAATGATCGAGCGTAACACCACGATCCCTGCCAAGAAATCACAGGTCTTCTCAACAGCTTCCGATAACCAACCTGCCGTAGATATCCGTATCTCTCAGGGTGAGCGTCCCATGTTCGCCGACAACAAACTACTCGGCAACTTCAAGCTAGATGGCATCTCCCCAGCTCGCCGAGGTGAACCACAAATCGAAGTCACCTTCGACATCGACGCGAACGGCATCCTCCACGTTTCCGCTAAAGACAAGCAATCCGGTAAAGAGCAAAAAATTTCTATCCAAGGTTCTTCAGGACTCTCCAAAGAGGAAATTGAAAAAGCCAAGAACGATGCTGAAGCACACGCCGAGGAAGACCGCAAGCGTGTCGAAAAAGTCGATTCCGTTAACAAGGCTGAGAACCTCGCCTTCTCCGTCGAAAAACAAATCGAAGAGCTTGGCGATAACGCTCCGGCCGAACTGAAATCTTCTCTAGAAGAAAAAGTCAAAGCGGTCCGCGACGCGATCACAAGCGACGACGTCGATAAAATCAAAGCAGCAACCTCCGACCTCGAAAGCCAACTCCAAGCACTCGCTGCTGCCGCTCAACAAGCCGGCGCATCCATGGGCGGCGATCCAGAAGTCGAGCCAGCTGAAGCACCCGAATCATCAGAACCGAAAAAAGCCAAAGGCAAAGTCGTCGACGCTGAAGTCGTAGATTAATAAAAATTTCCACTACTACCTCGGGTATTAGTGGCTTCTCAAACCAAACAATAACTAAGAAACGCATAACACATATGGCTAACATCAAACCACTCGGACAACGTGTCCTCGTCAAACGCCTCGAAGCAGACGCGATCAGCGCGGGCGGAATCGTCCTTCCTGATACCGCTAAAGAAAAACCACAAGAAGCCGAAGTCATCAGCCTCGGCACTGGCGGTAAAGACGATGATGGCAAAACCATCGAGTTCTCCGTCAAAGTCGGCGACAAAGTCCTGATCTCCAAATACGGCGGAACAGAAGTTAAACTCGACGGCGAAGAAGTCCTCATCATCTCCGAGTCCGACATTCTCGGCATCGTCAGCTAATTTTCAAAATTCAAATCTCAAATCTCAAATAATATTATGGCCAAACAACTCCTATTCGACGAAGCAGCACGCCAAGCCCTCCTACGCGGTGTTGAAAAACTCGCGCGTGCCGTCAAAGCAACCCTCGGACCATCCGGTCGTAACGTCATCCTCGATAAAAAATTCGGCTCACCGACCATCACCAAAGACGGTGTGTCGGTTGCCAAAGAAATCGAACTCGATTGCCCTTACGAAAACATGGGCGCTCAGCTCATCCGCGAAGTTTCCTCCAAAACTTCCGATATCGCAGGTGACGGAACCACCACCGCAACGGTCCTTGCAGAAGCCATCTACAAAGAAGGTCTCCGCAACGTCACCGCCGGTGCAAACCCGATCTCTCTTCAGCGTGGCATCATGAAAGCTACCGAGGCCATCGTTGCTCAACTTAAAATCATTTCCAAAAAGGTTTCCGACACGAAAGAAATCGCCCAAGTCGCAACTGTATCCGCTAACTGGGATAGCGAAATCGGCGGCATCATCGCTGAGGCCATGGACAAAGTCGGCAAAGACGGAACCATCACAGATGAAGAAGCCAAAGGCATCGAAACCACTCTCGACGTTGTTGAGGGTATGCAGTTCGACAAAGGCTACCTCAGCCCATACTTCGTGACCGATCCAGAATCGATGGAAGCTTCCTTCGAAAACGCACTGATCCTCATCCACGAGAAAAAAATCAGCTCGCTTAAAGACATGCTTCCTCTCCTTGAGAAAGTAGCAAAATCCGGTAAACCCCTCGTCATCATCGCTGAAGACGTTGAAGGTGAAGCCCTTGCTACCCTCGTGGTCAACAAACTCCGCGGTATCCTCAACATCGCTGCTGTCAAAGCTCCTGGTTTCGGCGATCGCCGCAAAGCCATGCTCGAAGACATCGCTGTCCTCACCGGCGGCCGCGTGATCACCGAAGACCTCGGCATCAAACTCGAGTCCGTTGAAATCAGCGATCTCGGTCAAGCCAAGCGCCTCACCATCAGCAAAGAATCCACCGTCATCGTCGAAGGCGGCGGCTCATCGGATGCCATCAGTGGCCGCGTGAACCAAATTCGTCGTCAGATCGAGGAAACCACCAGCGATTACGACAGCGAAAAACTCCAAGAGCGTCTCGCGAAACTCGCAGGCGGTGTTGCAGTCATCAACGTCGGTGCAGCTACCGAAACCGAGATGAAAGAGAAGAAAATGCGCGTCGAAGACGCCCTCCACGCCACTCGTGCAGCGGTTGAAGAAGGCATCGTTCCTGGCGGTGGCACAGCGCTCATCCGCGCTCAAGCCGCTCTCGGCGATCTCGGACTCGTTGGCGATGAAGCCACGGGTGCAGGCATCGTTGCACGTGCCGTCGAAGCTCCGCTTCGCCAGCTCGTTGCTAACGCAGGCCGCGAAGGTGCATTGGTTGTCGAAAAAGTCAAAAATGGCAAAGGTGGCGAAGGCTACAACGTCGCGACTGATAAATTCGAAGACCTCATCAAATCCGGCGTCGTTGACCCAACCAAAGTCACTCGCACCGCCCTCCAGAACGCAGCTTCGATCTCCGGACTGCTTCTCACCACCGAAGCCCTCATCACCGATCTTCCTGAAAAGGCAGAAGCTGATGGCGGACACGGCCATGACCACGGCGGCATGGGCGGCATGATGTAATTCAAGGAGGAGCGGCCCCGACACATCGGGGCTGCCCTTTCCAAAAACTCCCAAGCCGGGCAGGTCTAACCTGCCCGGCTTTTTTATGATCCATCAACCCAAATTCTGCGCATCTCAATAATGAATAATTTTGAATAAGGAAGGCCGGAGGGCAGGAAAAGAGAAGAGTGAAACCTTCCTAATTTCCTGCATTCCTTATTAAAATTTCTTTCTTGAACCTAGAAAGAGAAATTAAACCGCAGATAGACGCAGATAATCAAAGAGTATGTAAATTGAGGTACTCACCCAGAGGGTTAACGCTTAATGATTCATAAGTCTCTTAAGATTAACGTCCATCTGCGGTTCATTTTTCTTTTTGGGTTGTATGAGGAGTGAAAGACCATGCGCTAGCACCTTCGTTCTCTTCGTTATCTTTACGCCCCGATAAAGTCGTGGTTTGAGGATGTGTGTTTTTAGCATAGAGCGTTATATCCGAAACCTAAAATCCACCTTTTGTGCCTAGACTTTCGGCAACCGCTCTAAAACCCAACTGTCGATTTTAAGATCAAAAAACTTCGACCTCCCCGCCCCAACCGTTCAAACTCAAATCATGAAACTATTCGATCAGGTCCGAGAAATTACTCTTATCGAGCAAATCAGCTCGATACTCTCTTGGGATCAGGAAACGTATCTCCCCTCGAAATCCGCGGACTACCGCGCCCAGCAACTCTCTTACCTCGCCGCACACGCACACAAGCTTTCCACTTCAAAATCCTACCTATCCGCGCTTGCGAGAGCGGAAGCTAATGACTCAGGAAAAAAACCAACCTATTCTGCCAACCTCCGCGAGATTCGGAGAAAAACGGATCGTGCCGCAAAAATCCCTACCGAACTCGTCGCCCGCGAATCCTCCGCCGAATCGGCCGCACACCACGCATGGATCGATGCACGTAAGAAATCCGAATTTTCAATTTTCGCACCTCACCTCCAGAACCTCGTCGATATCGCCCTACGAAAAGCCGATCTCTGGGGCTACTCCGACGAGCCATACAGTGCCCTTCTCGAAAGTTACGAACGAAACACTTCCGCTCAACAAATTGCAAATCTCTTTGATTCCTTAAGCGATCGCTTAGCTCCCATCTCAGCGGCTGCCGTTGAGAAATCCAAATCTTTGAAACCTTCCCTCCCGACCGGAATATATTCGATGCGAGCCCAGCAAGATTTCAACGCAGTCGTCGCTGCAGAAATTGGCTTTGATTTCCATGCGGGTCGTATCGACAGCACCGCCCATCCATTCTGCACCACTCTGGGTCCGCAAGACATTCGGATCACCACCCGCTACGATCTCAATGATTTCACCTCATCGCTCTTCGGCATCATGCATGAAGTTGGACACGGCCTCTATGAGCAAGGACTGCCAAACCAAGACTTCGGCCTACCTTCCGGCACCGCGGTCTCACTCGGGATTCATGAATCCCAATCCCGCCTGTGGGAAAATCAGATCGGCCGCTCCGCTCCGTTTTGGGAAAAATTCTACCCCATCGCTATCCAATACTTCCCCCACCTCAAAAACTTTCCGCTCGAAAAATTTCTGCATTACATCAATCGCGCCGAACTTTCTGAAATCCGTGTTGAGGCCGATGAAG
>CAWUUP010000176.1:0-7438 GCA_963925255.1 uncultured Luteolibacter sp. | reverse complement strand
GTCGAGCATTTTCTGGCGCAAGGGCCAGCCCTAAAGCTGGCGTTACGGCATAGCATCTCGCAATCACACGCGCATCGCGGAACTCGCCATCGAACGCGCGAAACGCCTCGTCGAAGCAGGTAAAGATGTTTTCCTCCTTATGGATTCGATCACTCGCCTCGCTCGCGCATATAACGGCGCGATGAGCAGCGGAAAAGGTGGACGCAACCGCGCCACCGGCTCCGGCGGTATCACCATCGGTGCCCTTGAAGTTCCACGCCGGCTCTTCGCCGCCGCCCGCAACACTCGTGAGGCTGGCTCTCTAACTATTCTCGCCACCGCGTTGATCCAAACCAACTCCCGTGCCGACGAAGCCATTTTCATGGAGTTCAAAGGAACCGGAAACATGGAACTCGTGCTCGATCGAAAAATCGCCGAGTCCTACGTTTATCCAGCCGTCGATATTTTCAAATCCGGCACACGCCGGGAGGAATTACTCCTCGCCGAGCACACGCTCCACAAAATCCATCTCATACGCCGTGGTCTTTCCGGGCATCGCCCCTACGAGGCCATGGAGCGCTTGCTCTACTTCATCAAGAAGTTCCCGAACAATCCGCAGATGCTGTTAGAAATCAAAGGCTAAACTGGAGAGCCGGTCACGGACCGGCTGCAACCCATCCGGTAGCCTTTCAATTATCCGAACGAATCACTATTTCTATTTTTTTACCGATCACTTCAATGTCCCACACACTCTTCGTCGAAAAGAAATCTAACTTCGCTAACGAGGCCAGACACCTCCTTCACGACCTACGTGAATCACTCAATCTGCATAACCTAGAATCACTCCGCCTACTCAATCGCTACGATGTCGAGGGAGTCTCCAACGAGGAATTCGCGCAAGCTTCCAGTAGCATTTTATCGGAACCTCAAACCGATCTACTTTTAAACAAGCTCAGCATCGAACCAGAGGAACATGCTTTCGCCTACGCCTACCTTCCCGGTCAATTCGACCAGCGCGCCGATTCCGCTGCACAATGCATTCAGATCCTCACCGGAAAAGATAAACCTGTCGTCCGCGCCTCACAGATCGTCATCCTGAAAGGTGAAATCACAGGCGCACAAGTCTCAGCGATCAAATCCTACGTCATCAACGCCGTCGATTCCCACGAAGTGCCCGTAGCGGCGATCTTTGGTCGCCGTTCTGACATCGAATCCCCAGCCGACATAGAGATCTTAGGAGGTTTTCTCACAGACACTCCCGCAAAAATTCGCAAAACCATGTCGCTCGCCATGTCCGAGGCCGACATCGCATTCACTCAAGATTATTTCGAAAACGAAGAAGGGCGCCCACCAACTCTGACCGAGATCCGCATGCTCGATACCTATTGGTCCGATCACTGCCGCCACACCACTTTCTTAACAGCCATCGATGACATCAAGTTCGGCAAAGGCTCAGAACTCATCGAAGAAACCTATAACATCTACCGCGACGTCCGCAAAAAACTCAACCGCGACGACCGCCCCGTCACCTTGATGGATATCGCTCTGATTGGAATGCGCGAACTCAAAGCCTCCGGCGAACTCGATAACCTCGAAGTCTCCGAAGAAATCAACGCCGCATCCATCGTTGTTCCCGTCAGCATCGACGGTGCACCTGAAGAAGAATGGCTCGTCCAATTCAAAAACGAGACTCACAACCACCCCACCGAAATCGAACCTTTCGGCGGTGCCGCAACCTGCCTCGGCGGTTGCATTCGCGATCCTCTTTCCGGACGTTCCTACGTCTATCAAGCGATGCGTGTTACTGGCGCAGCGAATCCTCTCACTCCGTTTTCGGAAACTCTTCCCGGCAAACTTCCTCAGAAAAAAATCTGCCAAATCGCCGCGAAAGGTTATTCGTCTTACGGCAACCAAATCGGCCTCGCAACCGGCCAGGTTGCTGAAGTTTACCACCCAGGCTACGTTGCAAAACGCCTAGAGATCGGTGCAGTCGTCGCGGCCGCTCCTCGCTCAAATGTTTTCCGCGGTTCACCATCACCGGGCGATGTCATTCTCCTCATCGGCGGTCGCACTGGCAGAGATGGAGTCGGCGGCGCTACCGGTTCTTCCAAAGAACACACCGACACCGCTTTAGAAAATTCAGCTGAAGTCCAAAAAGGTGACGCGCCAACTGAACGCAAAATCCAACGTCTGTTCCGCAATCCGGAGCTCACTCGTAAAATCAAAATCTGTAACGACTTCGGCGCTGGGGGAGTCTCTGTTGCGATCGGTGAAATTGCTCCTTCTCTCATCATCAACCTCGATGCGGTTCCGAAAAAATACGACGGACTCGACGGCACCGAACTTGCCATTTCCGAATCTCAAGAACGCATGGCGGTATGCGTCGATCCCTCAGAAATCGAATTCTTCATCAACGAAGCGGACAAAGAAAACCTCGAGTGCGTCCACGTCGCCGACGTCACAGACTCGGGTCGATTAATCATGAATTGGCGCGGCAAAGAAATCGTCAACCTCTCCCGCGCCTTCTTAGACACCAACGGCGTCCAGCAAACTGCCAAAGTCCACGTAGCTGGGGATTCCAGCCCCAGTCCGTTAAGGGGGATTCCAGCCCCCTCTTCTCTCTCCTCCCATCTCGCTTCCCTCAACATCGCCTCCCAAAAAGGCCTTGGCGAAATGTTCGACGGCTCAGTCGGTGCCAACACGGTCCTATGGCCTTTCGGTGGATCTAACCAAATCACCCCACCCGATGCGATGGTCGCGAAACTTCCTCTACTCGGAGGAGAAACCGATTCCGCCACGTTTATGTCATGGGGCTTCGATCCTTTCCTTTCTGAACAGTCCCCTTTCCTTGGCGCTGCATATGCCGTCACTGAATCAGTCTGCAAAGCCGTCGCCGCTGGCGCTCGCCTCAGCGATATCCGCCTGACCCTCCAAGAATATTTTCCTCGCCTTGGCGATGATGCAAAACGCTGGGGACTTCCCTTCGCTGCTTTGTTAGGCGCCTTCCGCGCCCAGCACGAGCTCCGCCTTGCTGCCATCGGTGGTAAAGATTCCATGTCCGGATCGTTCAACGAACTCGACGTCCCACCCACACTCGTTTCCTTCGCTCTCGCACCGGGATACGCTTCACTTGCACTTTCACCTGAGTTTAAAAAAACCGATTCGACGGTTTCCGTGGTATCAACTCCTATCCTACCAAACGGCCTTCCAGATTTCACAGCCCTCAAAGAAATCGCCGAAGCACTGCATCAACTCAACAAAGCTGGAAAAATCATTTCCCTTCATCACATCGGAGCAGCAGGCATCCCCGCCGCGCTTGCCAAGTGCTGCTTCGGTAACCACATCGGATTCAAAGGAAGCGCGGGCGCGCCGCCCACATCACTCTCCGAACCAGCCTATTTCAGTTTCCTCATCGAGCACGCTACAGCGAATTCAATCCCGGGATCCATCATCATCGGCGAAACCAGCGCAGAACCAACCCTCACCCTCAACGGTGAGTCTCATTCTCTAGCCGATCTCCAAACCGCTTGGCAATCCACTCTAGAACCCATCTACCCAACCAAACCGGAATCTAAATTAAGTTCATCCTCTGAAATAAATTCTTCCTCTGCGTCCCTCCGCGACCTCCGCGCGTCTGCGGTGAAAAATTCTATTTCAAAACCAAGGATCTTAATCCCCTCCTTTCCCGGAACCAACTCCGAATACGACTCCGCCCGCGCATTCCAACGAGTCGGTGCAGAAACTCACATCGAAGTCTTCCGCAACCTCTCCGCACGACACATTGAGGAATCGATTCACGCCCTCGCAGAACAGATCAAGTCTTCACAAATCCTCTTCGTTCCCGGTGGTTTTTCCGCAGGTGACGAACCCGATGGCTCCGCAAAATTTATCGCAACCATCCTGCGTAACCCACGTGTTGCCGATGCGATTTCCGATCTCCTCGAAAACCGCGATGGTCTGATTCTCGGAATTTGCAACGGTTTCCAAGCATTGATCAAAACCGGCCTCGCCACTCACGGCAAAGTCCTCGCCACCGATACAAATTCCGCAACCCTCGTCCACAACGACATTTCGCGACACATCTCACATTACGTCCAAACACGTATCACCAACAACTCATCTCCTTGGCTCGCCAATCAAGAGATCGGAGCGATCCACACCGTCCCCGTTTCCCACGGCGAAGGCAAATTCTACGCTCCAGCAGAAGTCATCTCTCAACTTGCCGCCAACGGCCAGATCGCCACTCAATATTGTGATCTCCAAGGCAACCCAAGCATGCAACACCCGTTAAACCCAAACGGCTCCCTCTGCGCCGTCGAAGGCATCACCTCTCCTTGCGGTCGTGTCCTTGGAAAAATGGCCCATTCAGAACGTTATTCCGCAGGCGTCGCAAAAAATATCCCAGGAAATAAAGTGCAGCCAATCTTTGCAGCGGGCGTGAGTTATTTTGGGTAAGCTTCCCAATAGCCTAGCTTCCTAAATTTAAAAGGAGGAGACGGAGAAAGCTGAGGAAACGGAGGTAAGAAAAGATTGCAGACAAAAAAAATTGGACCACGGAGTGCACTGAATATACGGAATGGTTGCTTTCGCGCTTTGCTGTCTGATTTAATTTTTAGTCTTCACCCTATGTATTCCGTGGTTCGATTTCTTATTCCGGACGATGGACTAGAATGCTTGCCAAAAGTTCGTGCGTATATCCATACCGCCGGAGGCTTTGGACTGCGGCCCCGACATGTCGGGGCCGCTTTTTGGGTTCGTGATGGAAAAACGAAGTAACCCGGTAGCAACCCGTCGTCCCGTAAAACAAAGCCGCCCTTGAGAGCTGTGAATGAAGAATCACAGCAGTCCAGAGCCTGCGGCGCACTCTACTTTGTTGTCACATTTTTGCGCACGAACTTTTGGCAAACGATCTAAAATCGAAAGGATCGTGCAAAACTCTTCCGCTTCTTCCGCGATCTCCGTGACTCTGTGGTCAAATAAAGCCCGAATTACCTGCATCCCTCAACCAAACGCAGGGATTGGCACAAATTATGCTTCATTTTATAAGGAATACGTGATTAGCTGTGTGTAGGCGTTTTTCCTCCCTGCCAAATGGCCGAAGCTTCACTATATCAGTCTCTATCTCAGTCTCAAACTCTAGCACCTCAGATGCGCAAGAGTTTGGAGATTTTACAGGCTAGCACTTTGGAACTTTCCCAACTGTTACGCCAAGCACTGGAAACGAATCCTACCTTGGAGGATATCACGGAGATAGAATCGCTAGACCAAGAGTCGCCCGATGCAGATGATCCTGACTCTCTGGAATATTTGAACGAGACAGAAGATGACTGGCGGGATCGATCCATTCTCGATGGCCGTAACAATCAATGGACCCAAGAAGATGAAGAGCGCCGCCAGCGACTTTACGACAACATCGTCGCCCCCGAGAGCCTACAACAGCACCTTCAACAGCAACTCGATCTTTCATTGATCGAACCTTCAGTTCGCAAAGCCGCTGAGGAGCTACTGGGCTTCATCAACGAACGAGGATTTCTGGATGATCCGTTACAAAAAATCGGACTCAATTCATCATCCACCTTCAAGGATTTGCGTGAGGCATTGAGCCTCATTCAAAGTTTTGATCCAGCTGGAGTTGGCGCCTCAGGCATACCAGAGGCCTTACTCATCCAACTCGATCGCGCATCAGGAAAAGAAACGATCGAATACAAGATCGTCAAAGACCACCTCGAAGATCTCGCTAGAAAACGATATCCACAAATCGCCAAAGCCATGAGCATTAGCGTGGATCAAGTCACCGAAGCTGCCTCAAACATCAGCAGACTGTCACCCAATCCTGGTGGAGATTTTGATCCAACTGGAAACCCTTACATTCTCCCCGACGTCATCATCGAAAGAAATGATGACGGTAAATGGTCAGCACGCCTAACCGGTGAGCATTTACCCGCACTACGCATCAACGATTTCTATAAAGACATGATAGGCAAAACTGGAGTGGATGCAAAAGCCCGCGCATTTCTCCGTGATCAAATCCGTGATGGCCGGAGTTTAATTCGTTCGATTTCGCTTCGCCAAGAAACCATTCTGGCAATCGCTCACAAGCTCATCGAACAACAAACCGAATTCCTTGAAAAGGGCCCGCGTCATTTACGGCCATTAACGATGAACGACATCGCCGATGAATTACAGCTCCACGCGACCACAGTCTCTCGTGCCGTTGCTGGAAAATTTATCCAAACCCCACAAGGTCTCATGGAAATGCGTGCCTTCTTCGCCACTGGTTACCAAACCGAAGACGGCGCCGAAGTCTCCAACGCCGGCGTCCGTGAAGCGATCCAACAACTCGTCGCGCAAGAAAACCAAGCGAAACCTCTTTCAGACGAAGCGATCACCAAAGCATTAGCCAAACAAGGCATCACCATTGCACGCCGCACCGTCGCCAAGTATAGAGAGCAACTCAACATCCTGCCTTCTCACTTGAGGAAGTCGTTTTAGTTAGATTATTAGGCAGGGACTTCTGTGCTCAAAGGTCCATATCTCATACGCCGATCAACGAAAAAGAGCCGTTGGGATAATCACGACCGTCAGATATGGACTTTTAGCCCCGACATGTCGGGGCTACCTTTAACTCAATCTAACAGATCTGGATAGCACCGCTTTGCTAAATCCAAACTGAGATCGAGAATTCTTTGCGAACGATTTTCTCTCAATGCCTCTTGGGCAAGTGCATGACATTGACCGTAGTTAAGAGAGCGAATCACCTGCCCGACTTTCGGAAGGATTTTAGGTGAAACGGAAAGCTCTTCCACACCCAGGCCTAACAGCAAAGGAGTAAGCCTAATATCACCCGCCATCTCGCCGCAAACACCCGTCCAGATACCGTGTGCTTCACCCGCTTCGACCGTTCCTTTGATTAAACGAATCACCGCTGGATGAGTCGGCTTATAGAGATCTGCGACGTGTGGATTCACACGGTCAACTGCGACGGTGTATTGAATCAAATCATTCGTTCCAATCGAAAAGAAATCGACATGTGGAGCTAGTAAATCCGCACAAACCGCCGCAGATGGAACTTCGATCATCACGCCGACAGGAATTTTTTCGTTAAACGCAATTCCCTCAGCACTGAGTTCATCCATACAACGACTGAGCATTTCTCGAGCACGAAGCAATTCGGATAAACCAGAGACAAGGGGAAACATCACAGCGAGTTTTCCATGCGCGCTAGCACGCAAGATCGCACGTAGTTGATCGCGAAACATTGATGGACGCGATAGAGAAACGCGAATTCCACGCCAACCCAAGAATGGGTTCGGCTCTGGCTCAGTCAGCGGCTCAACCGGTAGCTTATCACCACCCGCATCCAAGGTCCGGATGATCACGATCTCGCCTTCCACGGCTTTCGCAACTCGCTCATAGGCGATCGACTGTTCGTTCTCGTCTGGCATTTCGTTGCCGTTCA
>CAWUUP010000175.1:0-3220 GCA_963925255.1 uncultured Luteolibacter sp. | reverse complement strand
CTGTGGGAGCGAAGGGGATTTTGTCGTCGGATTCGTTAGGCAATAGAGTGGGGCGGGTGGCGATGCGGATAGCGGGTAGGCTCATTTCGAAAAGGATAGATGAGAGGTCGAAATCATCCCCGAGGCAAACGACTTCTGCTCCGAGGATTTTTCCAAGGTCCTCGAAATCGACGGTAGGTAATGCGGTGGTATCGCGGGAAGAGAAGATGAGTGTCTCAGCGTCTCCCATCGCCTCAATGCAGAAAACCGCCAGAGGCTTAGCCTCAGCTTGGATGAGTTTAGATACGGTGATGGCGGTTTTTGAAATTGGAGCATCGTCTTCATTAACGTGTGGAAGGAAGAGAAAATGGATGGGTTGGGCAGGGGCGAAATCTGCTAGGGATTGAGCAGTGGCAAGGGTGGCTGCGAGTCCAGTGGCATTTTTTTCGGATCCGCGAGATTGGTCAGGAGAATCGTATGAGGTCAGGATCCAGATAGGTCCCGCGGATTCATTGGTAGAGGAGATCGAGACCTTGATGATTGGAAAATCAGTTGGGCTATTGATATTGTAAACTTGGTAACCCGTGTTCGATGGTCCGAGTGTGCCTTGAATCATGGATGCAATGGCAGCGAGTTGCTCGGGTTTCGAAGTATTCCGCTCTCCGATCAATGAGATGATTTTTTTCAAGTCATCCGCGATGGATTTCGATGAAACACTTTTTGCGAAACGTTGTTCAGTCTGCGCCTGCTTCGTCTCTTGATCTTTGAAATATTTTACAATGGCAAATCCGCCAGATGCGATGAGCCATAAAGGAAGTATGACGAGTAGCCACGGAATGACTCGTGATTTTCTTTTTCCGTCCATGCTTTATTTGAATTCTCCAGGCTTTTCGGTGTTGGTGGCTGGTAACTCTTCAGTTTCAGAGAAATCTTCAATTTCCTCTCTCAAGCGTTGAGAGATCAATGGGCGAATGAAGCCGTAGAGCAGGTAGGCGCTGAAAAGGACAACCGGCATGATATAACGGAAATGGATCGTGAGGCTGACCAAGATGACAGCGCCGAGGATGGCGGTAAAACTGCCACGGGTTTTCCAATCGACAGATTTAAAAGAAGGATAACGGACATCACTAATCATCAACCAAGATAAACCGAGCATCACTCCAGCGAGCACGTATTTCCAAACGCCAACCTCGTGGTCGTTTTTATAAAGATCGATGATAAGGAACGTTAGAGAGGCGATGAAACCTGCTGCCATTGGAATGGGGATGCCACGGAAGTCGTTTTTAGAACCGGCTTTTTTCGGAAGTAATGCGAGGCAGTTGAAACGTGCGAGCCGCATCGCACCACAGATGAGATAGATGAGAGCGATGGACCAACCAACATTTCCTAGAGGAAACAGCACGGCGCGTGAGAGAAGCATTGCCGGAGCCATACCGAAGGAAATGATATCGGCGAGAGAATCAAACTCCTGCCCGAAGGGTGATTCTTGGCCGCCGAGTCTAGCGAGGCGTCCATCGAGTAGATCGAACAAGCAGGAACCGAAAATCAGCAGAATGGCATACTGGTAATATTCACGCGAGATCTCGTAGTATTGCTTAGCGGCGATGACTCCATCTCCTGTGGCTTTTTGAACTTCGATTTGGCCTTTGAAAATCATCAGCACAGCGAAGAAGCCGCAGGCCAGATTGCAGGCAGTCATGAGGTTTGGGAGGAAGTAAATCTTCGGCTCGTCTGGGTCGCGTATGCGGGGCATGAGAGAAACTATGTACTGCAAATGGGTCACGCTCAACCTTGAAGAATGCAAGATATCAACATGAAAAAATCGCTTACTTGCTTAAAAAAGGAATTTTCGCCATAACTATTGATGATGGCAGTGAAATTCAGGGATTATTACGAGCTTTTGGGAATTGGGCGTGATGCCTCTGCTGGTGATGTGAAAAAGGCCTTTAGGAAATTGGCTAGGGTGCATCATCCAGATGTCGCAGCGGACAAGTCAACGGCTGAGGAGAAATTCAAGGAAATCAACGAGGCGTATGAGGTGTTGAGCGATCCGGAGAAGCGGAAAAAATACGACGCATTGGGGGTGAATTGGGATCATCAAGGTGGTGAGCCACCGCAAGGAGCCTGGTCAGGAGGCGGAGGGCAGCAGATGCCGGAGGGCTTTGAGTTTGAATTTGGCGGGACCGGATTCAGTGATTTTTTTGAGCAATACTTCTCCGGCGGTGGTGCGCGGCGCGCGGCGGGTTATGGGGGAGGCGGATTTTCTGGTGTAGGTGGAGGCAAGACGCGCGGACAGGATATTGAGGGAAATCTGATGGTCACGCTGCAGGAAGCTTACAATGGTTCGATGCGAACCATTTCTCTCCGCAAAGCAGATCCTCGAACGGGACGGGTGACGACAGATGAGGTGCAAGTTCGGATTCCAGCAGGAATTGCTGAGGGTCAACGGCTTAGGGTTCCGGGGCATGGAGGAACAGGCTCTTCGGGAGGGGAAGATGGGGATCTATTTTTGCGCGTGCGCATGGCGGCCGATCCGGATTATCGCGTGAAAGGCCATGATCTTTTCCGTGAGCTTTCTTTGGCTCCATGGGAAGCGGTGCTGGGCACGACGATTTCGCTCAACGTCCCCGGAGGAAAGACGGTGCAACTCAAAATACCCGCCGGAACGAACTCGGATGACCAGCTGCGACTCAAAGGTTACGGTTTACCAAAAAAAGCCGCGCCGGGAGATTTGTATGTGGAAATAGCCATCGCTTCACCAAGAGAGGTAAGCGGAGAAGAACGCAGTGCGTGGGAAAAACTACGCGACAGTTCAAGCTTTAACCCAAGGGAGCATTGAAATGATAGAACCTAATCCTCATCACCAGCACTCCTTGGAAGTCGTGATTCACATGACAGGTATTTCACGTCGGAAAATCATTTTCTACTGCAGCAAAGCAGTGATTCAACCAGCTCACAGCGAAGAGAGTGAATGGTAAGATTTACAGGATCCAGAGCAGTCTGCTGAAGAACCTGAAGATGGAAAGTTCGTCGCTAACGCAAAGGTCGTTGGATCTTGGTTCGTCTTCACCTAAGAGTCGCGCTGGATTTGGTCAGGTGATACATTGTTAGATCTTGATCAAAATTCAGCACAAAAAATGATCTCCAAATCCGTCGATGGTAACGACTATCTCTTTATCGAGGTTGGAGGTTTCAGTGCTGAAAATCCAGATGGTTGGAAATCTCCGCGGTTGGCGCTGAA
>CAWUUP010000174.1:0-8187 GCA_963925255.1 uncultured Luteolibacter sp. | reverse complement strand
CACAAAAAAAAACAACAAGTGACACCCTCTCCGCTTTCGATGCATTGATCGAAAACGCACCAGACGAAGAAGATTTCCCAGAGGAACCTACGCCTGCTCCAATCAAAAAAGCAGAGCCCGTCGCTTCCGCACCAGCCGAAGCAAAAGTTGTCGATGATGCATTCCATCAAGATCCATTGATCCAAGCGGCATTGGTAAAATTCGAAGCTAAGTTTTTAACGACTTAATCCTACACTATGAACATCCAAAAATTGATGAAACAGGCCCAGCAGATGCAAGCGGGTCTCGCTTCAAAACAAGCGGAACTCGCGACTAGAGAAGTGAATGTATCTGTCGGTGGCGATAAGGTGAAAGTTCGCGCAACCTGCGCCGGTGATATCCTAGAAATCAAAATCGATCCCGCAGTAATTGATCCAACCGATGCTGAGTTTCTCGAAGAACTAGTTCTCAAAGGAGTCCAAGACGCAATCGCCCTGGGTAAAGCACAAGCTGCCGCAGAAATGGGTAAGCTCACAGGCGGGCTCGGCATTCCAGGGTTATAAAAACCTGATGAAAATCCTCTTCATCCTTTTTTTTCTCCACCTACCTTGCTACGCCATTGGTTTTGCGAATGGCGTTAAAATTGGTGAAGTCACGGATACATCCGTCGTTCTCTGGGCCCGCCTAACAGAAAATTCTGAAGCTACTAACCGTGTTGCAGATTGGACAGATGAGGCCCCAAACTGGAAAGTTCCCGGAAAAACAGGAGAGATACGGTTTTCTATTTATGAAGTAGGTAAAGACACCGCTATCAAAGTCACCCCATGGCATGCCGCAATTGCTGAAAACGATTTTACAAATCAGCAACTCATTGATGGGCTGAGTCCTGCCACAAATTACACCTTTGAAGCTCAAGCACGCTCCGAAGCTACCGAATCAACTTCCAGAAAAGGCTCATTTATATCAGCACCTACCGCCAATGCAGATGCTTGTATTACATTCACAGTGTCGACCTGCCAGGAATTCGAACTGCGTGATGATCCAGATAACGGCCATAAAATCTACCGCTCTATGCTTGCGCTCAAACCTGCGTTTTTCATCCAGACCGGTGACACTCTCTACTACGACCGCAAAGAGCCGCTCGCAAAAAATATGGTTCTCGCCCGCTATCGCTGGGGACAGATGTATTCACTGCCATTTCAGAAAACGTTACATCAACAGATCCCAAGTTATTGGATGCATGACGATCATGATCTCCTTAAAGACGATGCTTGGCCGGGACAAACTTACGGCGACCTAACATGGGAACAAGGCG
The DNA here is from genome assembly GCA_963925255.1 of uncultured Luteolibacter sp. GTDB lineage: Bacteria > Verrucomicrobiota > Verrucomicrobiia > Verrucomicrobiales > Akkermansiaceae > Luteolibacter. The sequence continues at coordinate 6,893 of CAWUUP010000174.1, read as the reverse complement.
TTAAGATCTGGCGCGAACAAATTCCACAATCCAAAAAACCTTACCGCACATTTCGCTGGGGAAAAGACCTGCAGATCTGGCTACCTGAGGGTCGTGAGTATCGCTCTCCAAACACCATGAAAGACGGCCCGGAAAAATCCATTCTCGGTAAAGAGCAATGGAAATGGCTCGAGGAGACCATGAAGGCATCGGATGCCACGTTCAAACTCTACATATCCGCCACACCTGTTGTCGGACCTGACCGCGATGGCAAAAATGACAATCACGCCAACAACGGCTTTCATTACGAAGGTGAACGCCTAAGAAAATTTCTAACCGAGATTCCTGGCTGTTTCGTCATCAACGGAGACCGTCATTGGCAATATCACTCAGTCGACCCTGAAACCGGCCTCAACGAATTTGGCTGTGGTCCTGCTTCAGACGCTCATGCTCAAGGATGGAATCCGGACGATAAAAGACCGCAACACAGATTTCTACGAGTCATTGGTGGCTTCGCGTCAATTAAGATTGATGGCGATAAAGCAACCTTCACCCATCACGATGTTGATGGAAAAGAGACTTACTCAACTGAGATTTCGGCGGCGAAAAAGTGATGACCACAAAAAAGCGGGCTACGTTTTCACGAAGCCCGCTGATAAATGATTCAGAGAAGAAGCCGGTCAGAGACCGACTCTCCGATTAGATACCTTTTTTGACAACGTCGGTGAGGAGGTCGATCACGCGGTTTGAGTAACCCCATTCGTTGTCATACCAGCTAACCAACTTGAAGAAGGTACTGTTGAGCTCGATAGAAGATCCTGCGTCAAAGATTGAGGATGCTTTATCGTGGATAAAGTCACTTGAGACCACTTCGTCTTCGGTGTAGTTCAAGATTCCTTTGAGATAAGTCTCAGAAGCCTTTTTAAGAGCGGCTTTAATTTCTTTAAGGGAAGTTTCCTTCTCCGTTTTGACGGTGAGGTCAACACAGGAAACGGTAGGAGTTGGAACGCGGAAGGACATTCCGGTAAGTTTTCCAGCTACTTCTGGGCAGACGAGCGCAACTGCTTTAGCTGCACCAGTTGTGGAAGGAATGATGTTGATTGCTGCACTGCGGCCACCTTTCCAATCTTTCTTGGAAGGACCATCAACCGTTTTCTGAGTTGCGGTGTAAGCGTGGATAGTGGTCATCAAACCTTCTTTGATTCCGAAACCTTCTTTCAAAAGAACGTGCACAAGTGGTGCAAGGCAGTTGGTGGTGCAGGAAGCATTGGAGATGATGTGATGCTTGGATGGATCGTATAGGTCGTCGTTTACGCCAACAACGAATGTGGCATCCTCACCCTTTGCAGGTGCGGAGATGATGACTTTTTTCGCACCAGCTGTAATGTGGCCTTTCGCTTTTTCAGCTTCGGTGAAAAGTCCGGTGGACTCGATTACGACATCAACGCCGAGCTCTTTCCAAGGAAGACCTTCTGGGGTGCGTGCGGAAACAACTTTGATCTCGTGACCATTGACCACGATGATGTCATCCTCTTCAAGTTCTGGAGAAGACTTCTTCGAGGAAACCTCACCGGCGAATTTGCCCTGAGTGGAGTCATATTTAAGAAGGTATGCAAGGTTGTCAGCAGGAACCAAGTCACCGACTGCGGCGACTTTGAATGTGGTGCCGAGGTGGCCTTGTTCGACGAGTGCGCGGAAGACGAGGCGTCCGATGCGTCCGAATCCGTTGATGGCGATGGTAGTCATGTGTTTGCTTGGTGAGTGAGTCCGGAGACTTAATAGTTTATTACCGCAGTCCTTCCGAGCGCGGCGGCGGGATTGTGCATGGAAAGAGTGATGCGTCAACCCCCCTCTGTAGGCAGAAAAAATGGGTAAATAAGCTCAAAAAACCAAGTTGATCCGCCAATTCAGAAAACTTCCTTTGCGCGGCTGGGTCTTTGCGGTTCAACTATTCGCATATGAAAAAGGCCGACCAAGCATTCCTCTTCGAACTCCTCGAAACTCCTTCCCCTACTGGCTTTGAAATGCCTGGCCAGAAAGTCTGGGCGAAATACCTTGAGAAAACAGCCTCTAAGATCGAGTGCGATGCCTACGGCTCCACTTGGGCGACCCTTGAGGGCAAATCCAAGAAAGTTCTCATGCTAGAAGCACATGCCGATGAAATCGGCTACATCATTAAGCACATCGATGATAAAGGCTTCCTTCGCATCGATCGCATTGGTGGCTCAGATGCCGCAACCGGTCGTGGCCGCCGCGTCCATATCCTTGGCGATAACGGAGTTGTTTCCGGAATCATCGGCAACACGGCTATCCATCTACGACGCGACGAACTCGGTGGCGAAAAATCACCCGCTGTCCATGATCTTTGGGTCGATATCGGTGCGTCAAACGCAAAAGAGGTCGCAGAGATGGGACTCCGCGTCGGCCACCCTATGGTTTACCAAGACGGCCCCGCGGAACTCGCGCACAACCGCATCATTTCCCGTGCGCTCGATAACCGTCTCGGCTCTTACATCATCGCTCAGGTTATGAAACGCATCGCTGCTTCAGGTAAAAAGCCTGCAGTGACTTTAGTTTGTTTAAATGCAATCCAAGAAGAGATCGGTGGCAACGGCGCCATGATGGCGACTTATCGTTTGAAACCAGATATGTGCGTTTGTTTGGATGTGACTCACGCGACAGATACCCCAGGGATCGACCCTGCGAAGTTCGGTTTAGTTAGACTCGGTCAGGGACCCACCCTCTCGCACGGAACATGTAACCACCCGCTCATCGTGAAGCGCCTTATTGAAATCTCTAAGAAAAACAAAATCGATATCCAACACGAGTCATCGAGCCGCTTCTCCGGAACCGATACGGATAAGATTTTTCATTCTCGTGAGGGAATTCCAAGCGCCCTAGTTTCTCTACCGCTACGCTGCATGCACTCCGTCGTTGAAACAGCACACCTTGATGACATCGAAGCTACTATCCAACTGTTAGAATCTTTTGTCCTATCCGTAAAAGACACCGACAACTTCCACCAGAAGTTGGGCGCGTAGTAAATTAATCCGCCGTAGGCTCTGCACTGCTGCTGTTATCCGCAGCTTTTGGGATTGATTGCGAAAACCGATTCTATTGGTAACAACCCGACCATTCCTGGATCGGCGGCTACCAAAAGAGCTGTAAGAATCCCAGCAGTCCAAAGCCTGCGGCGAACTCTGCTAAACTTTTCCGTTAAGAAACGGGATCAATTCATCGACCCCGAAATCTGCAAGCACCACACCTTCCCAATCAAGAGTTGGAGCCTTGCTCTGCCCAGATAGCGCGACCATTTCCGACATCGCTTCAGCATTTCCAGAGACCACTACTCTTTCCACCTTGATCGCGCGTTGCTTGAGATATTGCTCAACTTCCACGCACCAAGGGCAACCATTTTTTACATAAAGAACACGATCTTTCATGAGTGAAGCATGTTCGGAACGCGGATTACCGCAAATAAAAAGCATCAACCCTCAACCGCGTTTTGCTGACGTGCAATGTCATTTAATGTGAGCCAACCAAGTAATTTCGTAGAATCAGACTGACTTACCACCGGAACTTGTTGAAAATCTCTGACAATCATACGGTTAGCAGCGTCACGGATCGATGTATCAACACTGACAGTTAATACCTCTTGTTGACCCATGATCACAGCGATCGATTCAGCGAGAATATGATCTTTGATCTCACTGTGAGTCACTACACCAGCGAGTTTTCCTGTATCATCTAGCACGGGATAGGCGTGATACTTGCGACCTTCTGAACTAATCCGTTTCAGAGCATCCGACGGTTTTTCTGAGAGTTTAATCTCAAAAACCTCATGAGTCATGATGGATTGCACAGGAAGTTTTCTATAATCCTGAGCACCACGATAAGCGGGAAGTTTTCTAAGTGAAATACCATCTTGGAGCAACAACGCATTGTAAATACTGACAGGCTGGAGATGCCTTGCAATCTGCCATGCCAACACGTTTCCAGCCATTAAAGGCAAGATCAACGAGTAGTTTCCAGTCATTTCAAAAATGATAATTAAAGAAGTAAATGGGCAACGAATTACCGCAGCAAACATCGCCCCCATTCCAAGCAAAACACAGCCACCGATCACTTTAGAGTCGGTCGGAAACGACGGTATCCATGGGAGCAAATGTTGAAAATCGGATAACCCCACTCCGATCAAGCCGCCTATCATTCCACCTAGAAATAGTGTTGGGGAAAATAATCCTCCAGAACCACCAGAAGCATAATTGACAACCACAGCTATAAACTTAGCCACTAACAAAATCGCAATAATACTTACTGATAAATGGTTTTCGAAGGCAGACTCGAGACTCTGATAACCAATGCTAAAAATAGAGTTCTGCGGATTTCCAAGATGAGACGTAAAATAAAATGCTCCGACACCAAGTAAGCCACATGAGAGTCCGCCCGCAGCAGGATTCACCCACGCAGGAAGCATTTGACGGGTCTTAAACCATTTTCTGAGGTGTAGGGTTGAAGAAACGAATAGGTGACCAATCAATCCAGCAGCAACTCCTAACGGCAATGCAACTAACATCCATGCAGAGGTTTTATAGTCCTCAGAAATACGAGCCATGAGAACAGGATCTTCTCCAAGGATAGTTCGAGAAACTGCAGCAGCAACCACCACCGCAATAACCATCCCGCCAATCGCCTTCATAGAAAAGTTATCTAGCAACTCTTCAAACACGAAAGTCAGGGCCGAAAGCGGAGCATTGAACGCAGCAGCGATACCAGCGGCCATCCCAACGGGTAGCATCGATTGAACGCGAGCAGGATCATTGAACGCCCATCGGCCAATACGTGAGGAAATCGCAGCACAAACGTGAACCGTTGGACCCTCACGACCCAAGCTATTTCCGAGTCCTACATAAAGTGACCCCAATATAAATCTCAAGATGCCTGTTCTGCCTGAAATTTTTCCGCCTTTATTGTAATACGCTGCCTTGGTCTGAGGAATACCGCTGCCCGCCGTTTCGGAACCGAAGTAGTGAACTGATAAACCTACTAAGAGCCCAGCGAAGGTAGGAGCAGCTATGAGAATTACGCAGAACCAAACAGGATCTCGCTGCTCTGCTTGATCCCATAGCCACTCAAATATGTTGTGAATAACAAAATGGAAGGAGACCGCTGCAAGTCCGCACAATAAACCCGCCAATAAGCAAAGAGCTAGAAACCGCTGACCATCACTCAGCCTAGAGCGCATCCACTCAGGTATCGTTTTCCAATTCCAATCTTTCATGCGCCGCGCCTGCGATACATAGCACAGAGCTGTTTGACCAGCTTACCTTTGTATTTAATAAATTAAATCAGCTTATAAGGACTCGTGGTCGTGTAAACTAAGTGGATACAACCTAATTTACCACAAGCCATACTTTCCATAGCTCATCACATAAATCCCCATGAGCAAATTAGCCACTGCGTGCATCACCACACAAGCACCCAGATTCTTACTCCAGACGCATAACAAGTAAGTAAGCGATCCATATACCAGCCCACCTGCCCAATCTATTGGAGCATGAGCAACCATGAAAAGAACGGTCACGATGAGATAGCTTTTCCAGTGGGCGCGACCGAATGCTTGTTTCCAGTAATCCCCTTCCCAATCCATGCAGAAGCGCATGACGAATCCTCGCCAAAAAATTTCTTCGACTAAAGCTACGACTACCACAGCTCGTAAAAATCTCATCGATAAAGAAGCCCAATACGAGACAGGATTTTCAAAAATCCCTGGATTAAATCCGTCCTCACGCTTCGCGATTCCGACCCATTTCATCCAACCTTCTACCTCACCGTTTAAACCCCAAGCATCGTAAAGCGTGGTTGGCAAAAGCCAGAATACAATCCCCATAGCGCCGAAAAGCACCCCGATGGCATTCCACTTTAGATTCCAATCGAAGCGGTAGTATTTCCAAAATCGAATCAACAAGCCGAGGATGACCAGAGTCTGAATCGGATAGATCCACTGTGCGACATCCTGTTTCCACCAAGGGGCGGCCGGATGATTCCAGCCAATCAAACTCTCACACAGCTGAAGTAAAATGAGAAAAGCCATGAACCCAGCGAACGGCCATAAATGTGCCTTCGTCAGTTGTTCGGAATTCTTCAAATCATTGTCCATCCATCTGAATTTTTCGATCATATCTTAGACATAAAGCGCTCGATGCTGTTCATCGCCTTATGTAGATCTTCCATACCTGTCGCGTAACAACATCTTAGAAAGCCCTCTCCACTCGGGCCGAACGCTCCGCCTGGAACCGCTGCAACACTTTCCGATTCAAGGAGGCCCATCGCAAATTCCTTCGATGATAGCCCAGTCTTACGAATATCTGGGAATACATAAAAAGCGCCACCCGGAGTATGGCAGTCTAGGCCAATCTCGTTGAATCGTTTGACCAAGAAATCCCTGCGCTGATGATAACTTTCCTTCATCATCAGCATCTGCGGTCCGCCGTTTTCTAAAGCTTCAATCGCCGCATTCTGACTCATGATCGGAGCGCAAAGCATGGAGTATTGGTGAATTTTCATCATTGCCTCAATGATGGGTTGCGGCGCACAGGCATAACCCAAACGGAATCCTGTCATCGCAAATGCCTTCGAAAATCCATGCATCAAAATGGTACGTTCCTTCATACCTGGAAGCGAAGCGATCGAAACATGCTTGATCCCGTCATAACGCAACTCACTGTAAATCTCGTCCGTCATCACAATCAGGTCATGCTTGATCGCGAGTTTTGCAATACCTTCCAGATCCTCATTACTCGCTACGGAACCCGTAGGATTCGTCGGGAAATTCAACATCAAGATTCGACTCTTCGGCGTAATCGCTTTTTCCAAAGCCGCAGGCTTCAACGAAAAACCATCCTCTTTTGTCG
>CAWUUP010000173.1:0-5591 GCA_963925255.1 uncultured Luteolibacter sp. | reverse complement strand
CAGGAAAGCGGTTGAAGCGGACTTTAAGTTTTCCAGGTTCTTGTAGCTTTACGAATCTTGCAGTGCCTTCGATGCTGGTGCCTTTGCCGTTATCCTTGATCCCTTGATTGACGACTTTAAGGCTGCCATCTGGATTGACTGAGTAGGTGGCTTTTGCTGCGACGAGGTCTCTTTCAAAGGTATTGGGTAAACGAGCAATTTCATGCCACTCACCAGCATAGCGTGTAGCGTTAAGCTTGCTGACAGTAGTAGGAAGATTTCTTTTCGACGCGCATGAGCTTAAAAACATCATGATGAGGGATAGAGTTAAAAGCCTTTTCACAATCTGACGATATGAGCGCTAAGATAAATAACAACGAAAGTAATCTTCATTGCATGACGAATAGGTATTTGTGTGAGAGAGTCATTGGATATGAAGCGGAGTTTCTATCAGGTAGTTGTTATAGGTGGCGGTAGTGGTGGCTATGCAGCAGCGGCCAAATTAGCGGATTATGGGTTAAATACGGTGTTAATTGAGAATGCAGAGGAATTGGGTGGATTGTGCATTCTACGCGGTTGTATGCCGAGCAAGGCGATGATTGAGAGTGCGAACTTGCTGCGAAGGATGCGTCGCTCGACGGAGTTCGGAATCCATACAGATGGCCTGCGGGTATCGATGGATGAGGTGCAGGATAGGAAGCAGCGATTGATCACTGAGTTTGCTGAATATCGGGTGGGGCAGTTGGAAGATGGGAAATTTGATTTGGTCCGGGGTGAGGCGAAGTTTATCGGAGAGCGGGAAATTGAAGTTCAGGATGGAGAGAGTAGCTGGGTAATTGAGTTTGAATATGCGGTGATTGCCACGGGATCGGTTCCATTTGTTCCTGAGATCGAGGGCTTGGATCAAGTGGATTTCTGGTTGAGTCATGATGCACTCAACGCCCGTGAGCTTCCTGAGCATCTCATGATTATCGGCGGGGGAGCGATCGGTTGTGAAATGGCGCATTGTTTTGAAGGTTTGGGTTCTAAGGTAACGGTGATGCAGCGCAGTGGCTGTCTTTTAAGCGATTTCGATGATGAAATTGGAAAGGCGATTGATGAGGTCAGTAAGCAACGCGGAATATCCGTGTTGTGCTCGACTTCTCCTAAACGGATTAGAAATAGGGAAGGCGGGATTTCAGTCGAGATTGAGCGCGATGGAAAAGAAGAGGAAATTATGGGAAGTCATTTATTGATCGCGACAGGGCGGATACCTGCGACGAAGAACTTAGACCTCAATGTGGCGGGGATAGAGTCCGAAAAAATGAGAATTAAAGTTAACTCGTTTGCACAAACGAAACAGGAGCATATTTTTGCGATCGGCGATTGCAGTAATGAGCTACCGGTGGTGCATAAAGCGGTGAACCAGGGTGAGTCTGTCGCTAGGCATATCGCGATTCTCTCAGGATGTTTAGAGGGAGAAATCGAAGACTATGTGGAGTCAAAACTAGAGCTTTTCGGAATATTTACGCATCCCGAGTGTGCTCGCGCGGGAATGGCGAAAGAGCAAATCTCCGATGGAGGTTATGAAGTGAAATCTGCCCGATATAATTTTTCAGCTCTTGGTAAAGCCGAGATTTTAGGAGAAACGACGGGATTTGTAAAAATCACTTCAGAGAAGAAAACGGGAAGAATTTTATCAGCCACAGCGATCGGACCACATGTGATTGATTTGATTCACGAGCTGCAAGTTGCGATACACGCGGGACTGAGTGTGACGGATCTTGCGAAGATTCCTCATTACCATCCGACACTTGCGGAGATCTGGACGTATCCTGCTGAGGAACTCGGGAGGTAATTTCCGAATGGCTCCGGCGGTAGGGATCGAACCTACGACCTAGTGATTAACAGTCACCCGCTCTGCCGCTGAGCTACACCGGATTTGGAATGTGTCGCGAGACGCGACGTGGGCGGAAGATGGGATTTATACCCACCTTCTTGCAAGGGAAAAATGGCTTAGAAGTGATTTTTTAATAAGATAAGGAACGAAGCTACTCAAAGACCCAGAAGGGCACAAAGCTTTGATAAGTATCGATAGAGTCAAAGGTCGAAGGTCTGAAAGTTGATATTAGAACCGCTGGTGCGGTTTATGGGGAGAATCGTTGTGATTTGTTCTATCAATCGCACCAGCGATTCTAGACCCCACTTTTAGACATTCGCTTAACAAATTAGCCGCCTGCGGCGAGAGTAATAATCTCGAGCTGGTCGTTGGCTTTGATAGTAGTATTTGCGAAGTTGCGCGGGAGGACGGCCTCTTGGTTCAGTTCTACGACCACGGGTTTGCCGGAGAGTCCGAGGGATGTGAGGAGTTCGGGTAAGGTGGTTTCCGAATTAAGGGTATGTGGTTGACCGTTGAGAGTGATTTGCATGGGTATTAGAGAGTAGAATTTCACCGCAGGCATGAGTAGAAGCGAATTTTATTTTCAGCGAAGCGTTTTTGCTTGGCGTAATGGAATGGGTCAAAGACGCAGAGGTTGCGGAGGAACGCGTAGGTAATTTGTGTTATTGGCTGACTTAGGAATATTCACACGAAGAAAAGTGGAAGGTAGAGAAGCGATTCTAATTTATTCTGATTAAATTTAACTAATCTCTGCGTCCCTCTGTGACCTTTGCACCTCTGCGGTGGATTATTCTCATTTCCATTGGGCTAGTTGCTCTGGGAATGGGCATTTTTCGCAATCTGTGAAATCTTCGAGGCAGAAATCGTGGTAGAGTTGGAGGAGTGCTTGTTGGTTCGATAGGCGACGTAGAAACGGGCTGGCGCTCGTTTCATCGCCGAAGAGGCGGATAGCGGTTCGTTTCAGCTTCTGATTCGTGGACGCGTGACGGAGTTTGTAGTAATCTTTAAAACTGAAACGCTCTTCGTGGATGGCGAGCGGAATGAGATGGTTTGCCGCGAGCTCGAGAGCGAGGTTTTTACCGAAAACGGATATGGCTGTCTGGCTTCGGGCTGAGGTGAGTGTGTGGTGGTGAGACCAGAAATCGTGGCGAAGGCTATGTAAGAAATCGACGAGGGGCTTGGTGGAAAATGGAGCTGCAAATGCGAGTTTGCGGAAGGTGCTCCATTCCTTAATTAAGACAGTAAGGCCTCCGACCCTACGGTGTGGATGATTAGCGGGTCGTTGCCCATGGGTTTTCCATCGTGGTGCACGACCATCTGTAAGTTCGAAATTCGGTCGAATTTTCCACCATGTTTGCCAGAGATCTAATAGGTATTCTCGGGCGTCATCGGGAGATTGGAGGTAGAGATCGGCTTCGAGGAAACCAGCGGTGCCGAGTAGGACGGTCTCGGTTTGATCGGGATTACTGAGAAGTGATTGGAGTGGAGCTCTTTGCGCGAGCAGTCGCATAGGAAAAGAGTTTCCTCCATAGCCAAGAGTTTCTGCGGTGGCTTGGAATAAGGCTGCATCGAGGCCGTGTGCATCGGCAATACGTAGGAAGCGAGCTGCCTTTTGTGAGCTGCGACGCATGGAGGCTTCGCGTAGTAAACGTTCGACTGCGACCTTTGGAATTTTTTTCAGGGGTTGAAAGCAGCGACCAGGAATAGATATGGCAGTTTCGCGTGAAGGTAGGCGTAGCGCTTCGCTTAGTTGGTTAGGAGAGATGAGTAATTCTGGGACTTGCCGATGGTTTGATGTGCGAATAAACATTTCCCGATGATTTGGCTCGAATGCGACATGTAAGACAGTATTAGAAAAAGCGGGATTCGTGGAATGTCCGTGAGATTCCCAATCTGAGGTTCGTGAATCGATTTCGATATCGCCCGTAAAGTGTGAGCCATTGATTTCGATTGCGGAGTGGGTGAAGTCAGGTCCGGGCCCATGATTCCATTCTCCAAACTGAGTAATGCGAAGAGTTCCACCGTCTTTGAGTCGGAAATCACGACCAAATGCTCCAGAATACCAGAGTGCTTGCAGCTCCAGTTCTGGAGGAAGTTTTGGAGCGGCGACTTCCTCAAAGGCGAGAGGAGGATGCCATACGCTCTGAAGTAGAAACTCGTAATTCATTAAAATTCTATCACTTAATTACTGGGTTTAGCTGCATTGGATAATGACTTTTCAACGATATCTAGCCATTGGGTCAGAGCTTCTGCTTCTGGTATATTAACATAAACTAATTTGGCGGATTTGATGAGTTGTATGGCGGTTGATTTTTGATTTTGAGAGCGCTCAATGGCGATGAGTTGAAGGTCTTGGCGAAGTTTATCTGGGTTTTCTTTGTAAGAGTCCCGTGCTTTATTTAGCCAGAGTTGGGCATTAGGAATGTCTTTTTTAGCCAGGTATTCATTGGCTAGGCTTTCGGCAATTCTGCCAGTTGAAAGTTTTTGGTTAGCATAGGAGAGTTTTTCGATACGCAAGGAGTCATTACTCGGCCACTCTCGGAATGCGGCTCGAAGGACACGGAAGTCGCGGTCCGTTTCGAGGAGTCCTCCGGTTCCAGAAAAGTGGCGAAAGGGCCTGTAAAGTGGATCCCCTAGCACAATGCCTTGCCATGAATGAACTGGCATAGCCGCAGCCGCAGCCTCCGCAAAAGTCCAACCTTTGAGGAGTCGATCATGGAGAATTTCGAGGTGATGGGTGTTTTGGAGAAATGGTTCGTAAACGTTTCCAACTGTTGCAGCGGCTCCGCGGGCGAGTAAAGCAGCCGACCAATTTTTATTGGGATCTGTGAGTTGTTCCGCGCTGTAGGAATGAATATGGAAAGCGATGGCACCGGGACGGAATTTGAAAGCTGGATTCAGAAACGGTCCGTTCACGTTGCGCTCATACCAACCGTAGTAGATCGAGGCATCTGTCATGGGGTAATTATTGGGAAGAGTTTCGTTAAAACGATCCGTCACAGTTGAAATGCCGTTTTTGAGGTTTTGAGAAACGATACTTTCTAACCATGCGTCGCCTTGAGGAAACTTGTTGGCAATATCGACGTATGCTCTGCCCCACAGTCCGTGTCCTTCAGTTCTCACGGCATCGATAATCATGTTTCTACATATTGTCATAGTAGGCGCATCGATTCGGTTTACGAGAACGAGATAAGGCAGTTTGGCTTTAGAGAGAGGATTTAAGCTGTTGAAAAAAGCACTGGGAATAAAGTTTTTGTAGTTTGGTAATTCAACGCCAAAAAGCTCGAGCTCGGAATCGACGGATGCATGGTCGGTCGTGACCATGGCTTGCGTGGATGAAGGATCATCTGTCGCGGAAGTAGGACTGGCTTTGATTCGTAGTGGAACGCCACGCATGAGAACGATCGCACGAATATGATTTTTCGTGGGCTGAATCACTCCGTTAATATCTTTAGTTCTTTTCCACCAATCTTTTTTGGTGAAGTGGTCACGAAGGGGGTTGAGTAATGTGGTTTCGTATTCCTTTCGTGAAATGTCACTGGATACCGGTAAGGTTAGTCCAAGAATCTGATCGGCCGGAATCTTTCTTAGAGCCTGATAAAGTTCGGCTAAATTTTTTGAATCTGAGTCGGCCTTGTTATAGATAACTAGGACTTGTGATGGCTCGAGGTATTGAGCATGCGCTTGTGAGGTGAAAATTATCCATAGGCACCAGATCGCAACAAAGACGGTG